>JAATFC010000110.1 GCA_015655435.1 Chitinophagales bacterium
TAAGTCCTTTGATATTGTCCAACCATCCAGCACGCTTGAGTTGTAGGAACATGCGATCCGCACTATAAATGTATTCACCTACTTCTTCAATAAACAAAATCTTACCTTTTGTAGAAGGTTCGGAACTAGAGCCGATAGAATGCGCTAATAGGCAAAGGTTACCACCGATTAGTTCACCTTCGGCTTTTCCAGCGCGGTTGAGTTCGTGTGATTCGATTTTGTATTTGAACTGCGTATCCATCAATGCTGGAAAAATAGTGCCGGGATATTCGGATTCAGGATAGCTTTGGAAAGAGCCAGCCATTGGTCCGTGTATTGTCGCTATATTGGTATGGCGATTGATGTGCGAGTGTAGCAAAGTGATATCACTATAACCAACAATCCATTTGGGGTGTTTTTTGAAACGTCCCAAGTCTAGTTGGTCAATGATACGGCTTACGCCATAGCCACCGCGTCCACATATAATAGCTTTGATGGTTTTGTCGTCCAGCGCACGCTGCAAATCCTCTAGTCTTTCTTTGTCCGTTCCGGAAAAATAGTTTTCTTTTTTTCCAACGGTTTCTCCAACAGACACTTCTAGTCCCAACGCCTTGCATTGCTCTATACAATTTTCAATGCGCGTATATTCTATCTGTCCGGCAGGACATATGATGGCGATTTTATCATCTTTTTCTAAAGCCTTAGGTTGTTTTTTTGCCATAATGTTTAATTATTTATCTCGGATAATGTAGTACCCGATTGCGATACATTTAACTGATGTGTGCAACTATATTTGAGTGCATAGTTATTGACCTGATGTCCTACCGGAAAATCAAAACATATTGGATAGCTGGTGTCCTTTACTTTTTCCAGGATAATCTGTTGCAAATCCAAGGAAAACTTGTCATCGCCAGGCGTGTCCGGTTTTATTTTAAATCCACCAATAACCAAACCCGCAAGTTTTTCAAGTTTGCCAGTTCGTTTCAGATTCCAAAACATACGGTCAATATTGTAAAGTTGCTCATCGACTTCTTCCAAAAAGAGAATTTTCCCATCCGTTTCCAGTTCGGAATCTGTTCCGGAAAGATTCTCCAAACAACGCAGATTGCCGCCTACCAATTCGCCTTTGCATTCGCCCTGTCTATTGAAAGAATTGAACGCTGCATTATATTGCATAGGCTTTCCCTGCAATGCTTTTTGGATGGAAAGTATAGTATCTTGCCGCAACGGTTCTGCTTTTGCCCATTCGTTGGGAAAGCTGTTGCACATCTTGGAATGTATAGTTGCAACGCGTTGATTGCGGTTGATATGAGCGTGGAAAACAGTAACGTCGCTGAACCCGATAATCCATTTTGGATGTTTTCTCAAAGATGAAAAATCAATCCGGTCAATAATGCGAACAATGCCGTATCCACCGCGGCCGCACATGATGGCTTTTATATTGGGATTGTCCAGCATGTATTGAAAATCAGCAATGCGTTCTGCATCCGTACCTCCAAACGTGCCGTCTTTTTTGCCAATACTTTTCCCGATTTCTATATGGAAACCACAACTTTGCATAAGAGCGACGGAAGGGGCTATTTCGTCCATAGTAATCGCGCCCGAAGGACTGGAGATGCCGATAGTGTCACCGGGTTGCAGATAGGGCGGAACAATGATTTTTTTACTGTTGGAGGTCGCTAGGGATTTTTTGCTGATAAAAGCACCACCTAAAAGAAGAGCGGAGGACGAGAGGAATTGCTTTCTTTCCATATTGACCGTTGTGAAGATATTGGAAGAAAATCTTACCTAGTAAGACTGTACAAAATACACTAGCAAACTTGTCCAACCCAAGATAATCAATAGTCCGCCGAGCGGTGTGATTGGACCAAGTATTTTTACTTTGTTGCCCAGTTTTTCTGAAAAGCTGAGAACGTAGATACTGAAAGAAAACAAGGCAATCCCGACTATGAAAAACCAAGCTGCCAGTTGCTGGCTCTGTGAGCCGAAATCAAACATCAATCCTATTAGCAACAAAACGACCGCATGCAAAAGTTGATATCGAACACCCGTTTCGAAACTTTCAAGTTTTTCTTTGGAAATGAATTTTTTGAAAAGATGCGCACCGAAAGCTCCCAATATAACACCTGTGATGCCATAAAGACAGCTCACGATTAATACCAACTTTGCCATGATGCCGATTGATTAATATCTATTGCCGATAGGTCGGTCTCTGTTGTAGTCGCCGCGGTTGTCTCTGTCCCCATTGTTGTTGTCTCTGTTGTAGCTTCCCCTGTTGTTGTCGCGGTCTCTATTGTAACTTCCACGATTGTCACGATCCCTGTTGTAGTCGCCGCGGTTGTCGTTGAAACGTGGACGGGAATCTCCAAAATTACTCCTCTGCTGAGGGCGGAAACCGCCACCAGTCGCAGGTCTTTGGGCTTGCTCGGTCGCTTCTTTGATGACCAATTGTTTGCCCGCCATTTTCACCCCGTTCAGGGTAGAAATGACAGACTGAGCCTCGGCTTCATTTGGTATGTCCAAAAAACCGAAACCCTTACTTTTTTTTGTATTGTGGTCAATGATGACTTTTGCAGATGCAACAGTGCCGTACAGTTCGAACATTTCCTTAAAATCAACATCGTCAAAGTCACTGGGAAGACCCGCTACAAATAACTTCATATAATATATTATAAATGTGGTGTAAAAGTACAACCCTAATGTTTAGAAAAGCTAAAATATTTTGTGGTTTTTGGGTCAAAACACAATATTAACAAGTAATATAGGTTTTTATATTGGGTTGTCCTAATTTTTGAAGACAAAACGGGGTGGATTAACTATTTGACTATGAAAACTGAGATTGGAAGTTCAGATAGCTTGGACAACTTTTATGTAGCTAATTTATGCGAAGAACATGATGGACTTAACTTTTCCGGTTTTCGTTTTTTTACAAAAAACATCGTTTCTCCATGTATTTTTCGACGGGCTGTATTTTTTTGAAAAAAAAATGCTTTTTATTTTTAGATTAGTCTAAATAATTATATTTGTGCTCCAAAGAAAAAAGTTAACTTTTGTTAATTGGTATTTTCTTTGAAAATGTAGATAAAATTGTCTGGAAGCGAGGCTTTCGGACATTTAAGATAGGTGTTTTTCATAGGTTAGCAAACGGGACGAAGAATCTTATTTAGGATATTTCACCGGATGTATTTTTAGCCGCCTTTATCTAAAGGTGGCTATTTTTTTACATTAAAGAAGATGCCAGCCTCAATATTTTTTCCAAAATCTTCCTGTACACCGACCGTTGTTCCCATTCCTCCATATTGATTTGCTTCGCGTCTTTTAAGTCATTGAGAAAATCGGAAACGAGCTTTCCGGCAACGTCCCTGTCGTAAACCTGCGTGTTTATCTCAAAATTCAGGTCAAAACTTCGGATGTCCATATTGGCTGTACCGACCACCGCCAGTTCTCGGTCGCAGACCATCACTTTGCTATGTACAAATCCTTTTTGGTATTGGTAGACTTCGATGCCATAGTCCAATATCTCGTCAAAAAAAGACTCACTTGCCATATTAACGATGGTGCTGTCGGACTTGTAAGGCACGAGTATCTTGATATTGACACCGCTAAGTGCGGAAATCCGCAGGGCATCCAAAAGCGAATTGGAAGGAATAAAATATGGTGTCGTTATCAGGATTTCGGACTTGGCGGCTGCAATGGCGGAAATCATGGCAAACATGATGGTCGGGTAATTCGAGTCGGGTCCGCTGGATGCAATCTGCACGATGGTATCTTCTTTCTTAAATTCGGAAGGAATCTCGGGGAAAAAATCAGTATTGGGTTCGATATGTTGTGACGAACAGAAATTCCAGTCAGCCAAGAAAACGTTCTGCATGGAATAGGCGGCATAGCCTTCGACTTTTAAGTGAGTGTCACGCCAATAGAGTTTGCTTTCGGAAGTGTTGACATATCTATCGCTGATATTGATGCCTCCGGTAAATGCCGTAAAGCCGTCGATAATGATAATCTTTCTGTGATTGCGGAAGTTGATACGGTTGGCAAGAGCGACAAAATATAGTTTGAGAAACGGATAAATTTCCACGCCGCCTTTTTGTAGTTCCTTTTTGTATGCCTTTCGGATATCCTTGCTGCCAAAGTCGTCGAATATCATGCGGACTTGCACGCCTTGCTGGGCTTTTTCCAGAAGTATCTGCATGATTTCGTGGAAGATTTTGCCGTCCTCGATAATGTAGTATTCGATGTGGATATGGTTCTTTGCATTTCGGAGGCTTTTTAGGATTTCGGGAAAAGTATTTTCCCCGTTGTTCAAAACCTCCACTTTGTTG
Source organism: Chitinophagales bacterium (assembly GCA_015655435.1). GTDB lineage: Bacteria > Bacteroidota > Bacteroidia > Chitinophagales > Chitinophagaceae > Rhizosphaericola. The sequence goes on from JAATFC010000110.1 coordinate 4,302, forward strand.
TAAGGAGTAAGTGGTGTGTAATTGTCTTTGGACAAAAAGCGGGCAAGCTTTATCTGGTTGCCGAGTTCTTCCTCCCTTTTTTCAAAAACTGCGGTATTGGATATCCGGACAAAATTTTCAACCCGTCGCTCCATGTGCCGGTCGGCAATGAGCTTTTTGTTGTACATCTTGTGTTTGCGCTTGTTGAGTCCCAATAGGAGATAAGTGATCGCTCCGATGATGGGAAGAAACATAACCAACAATATGTACGCGTACGCTTTCCCCGTGTCTTTGTAATTGTAGACAATGTGCAAGGAAACCCCAACAATTATTAAAATGTATAATATTTCGAGAACCGTTATAGACATCTTCGTTCTGATTTGTTGTCAAATTTCTGAAAA
>JAATFC010000317.1 GCA_015655435.1 Chitinophagales bacterium
ATTACCCGGCAAAGAAGGTTATATCAATGCAAAGTTTGATTCCAATCACGGAGCAGCCGGCACAATACACAAAAGCATCGTCGTCACGACCAATTCCAAAAACAATCCGAATTTCGTATTGGCATTCGAGGGAACAGTCACAGAATAAATACATTTAGTTTTTTTAATAAATACAATTTCTAATGATTTCAACGAACACAGTTATCGCAATGGCAGCTCCGGGCGGAGCACAAGGTAATGCATGGGCACAGCCACTTCTCATGATCGGAATCGTCTTTGTTTTCTATTTCTTCATGATGCGCCCTCAGCAGAAAAAAGCCAAAGAACAGAAGAATTTCATCAACAATATCCAAAAAGGTGACCGCATCGTTACTATTGCAGGTATTCATGGTGTTATCAATAAAGTGAACGAAGACGGAACGCTTCAGTTGGAAGTGAGCCCCGGCAGTTACCTAAAAATTGAAAAAAGTGCCATCAGCACTGAATGGTCTACCGCGTTGAACAAACCAACCACTACTACCGACAAATAGTTTGGTGTTACCGAATTTTGCAAATCCCACTTTACAAAAGGTGGGATTTTTCATTATTATTGCTTAAATATTTCAACCGAAATGCCGAAACTTAAAGTTGGATTGACCGGCGGTATTGGAAGCGGGAAATCGACAGTTGCCAAAATATTTCAGGTACTGGGCATTCCTGTTTTTGATGCGGATTCCGTTGCCAAATCAATCATGAACGAAGACGAGGATTTGAAAAAAAATTTGATAGCCCAATTTGGAAAAGATACTTATATCGATGGTGTTCTCAATCGAAAATATTTGGCGAGTATTGTTTTTTCCGACCCGTACAAACTCGAATTGCTCAATAGCCTGACACATCCCGTTACTATAAAAGCAGCGAAAGAATGGATGGCGAAACAGACGTCTCCCTACACTATCAAAGAAGCGGCGTTGTTGTTCGAATCGGGAACGGCGGGAGACCTGGATATTGTAATCGGGGTTTACACGCCTCTGAACATGCGTTTGCAGCGTGTGATGGCAAGGGATTCGACCAATATTGAGGACGTCAAAAAGCGAATCAGTAACCAGATTGACGAAAACATGAAAATGAAACTGTGCGACTTTGTCATTTTTAACGATGAGCAACAACTTTTAGTCGAACAAGTTTTGAACTTACATGAAAAATTATTAAATTTATCCAACAATTAAATCGTGGTTTACGTATACCTTTATAGACAACAAAAGATTGTTAAATAGTACATCGAGTTAATCTTTCGTATGCGTTTGCAATCCAAATATTGAACAACATTAAATCCTGAATATGAAAAAGTTATTGTTATGGATGTTACTCCCAGCGATGGCATTGTCTTTCGTAGCCTGCAGTACTTCACAGTTGAGTTCTAGCTGGGCAGCCAAAAATGCACCTCAAGCCAAATTCAACAAGATTTTGGTACTTGGTCTGTTGAGCAAGAAGAATTTTATCGTAAAAACAAAGATGGAGGAAGAACTGGTCAAAGACCTTGCGAAATATGGCGTTAATGCCGCAGCGGCATCTTCAGCATATGAACCAAACTCATTTGGCAAAATGAACGAAACCGAAGCAATGGAAAAATTGCACAATGACGGCTACGACGGCGTCATCACGGTTACGCTTGTCGACAAGGACAAAAGCCAAAGATTTGTTTCCGGTGGTTGGGGTCCAGGATTCTATCCATATTACGGCAGTTTCTGGGGTTATTATTCCTTCTATTCTCCATGGGCTTGGGGTCCAGGCTGGGGATATGGCGGAGGCACCTACACTTCCACGAACTATGTATTTGAAACCAACCTTTACGATGTGACTTCCAACAACACCTTGTTGTATTCCGGTCAGTCCACTTCGTTCGACCCATCATCTGCCAATAATTTGGCTACGGATTATGCTCGTACAATCGTAAAAGATTTGATTAAAAACGGAATCGTGAAGAACAAATAGTTTAGATTAAGATTAGGTATATTGGGAAAGCCGCTGATTGTAGCGGCTTTTTCTTTTAATGCTGCTTATTTTATGCGCCCTCGCCCTTTGCCAATAATCGCCTAATTTCGAGGCTTCAAAAATCGTATCAAAAGTGAGTACAATCAGCAACGAAACCATTGCAAAAAACTTTTCTCTTCTGTCCAAACTCATGGAAATCCATGGAGAAAATCCATTTAAGATAAAATCCTATGCCAATGTCGTTCGTGTTATTGAGAAATATCCTACGCAACTAGCAACGATGTCCATCAATGAGATTGCTGCTATCAAAGGTGTTGGCGACGCTATTGCACAAAAAATATTGAACCAGATTGCAACAGCACATTTACCCTTATTGGACAAATATTTAACGGAAACCCCGGCAGGTGTCGTGGAAATGTTGCAAATAAAAGGTTTAGGCGCAAAAAAAGTCCAGACTATATGGAAAGAACTTGGTATTGAAACAATGGGTGAACTACTATATGCCTGCAACGAAAACAGACTTCTACGCTATAAAGGTTTCGGAGAAAAGACACAGGCAAATATCCGTCAGGCGATTGAGTTTTACCAACAAAGTCAGGGTCTGTTTTTGTACGCACAAGTCGATGCTATAGTTCAACAAATCGAAACCCAACTCAAAACTAATTTTCCCAATGTAATTTTTTTCATCTGTGGCAAATTTCGCGAACAACAGGAAATCATCGACCAACTGGAATGGATTTCCGATATTGAAAGTACCGACCTTATTACGTTTTCCGAAAAAAACAATTGGACTATAAAGGAAAATGAGAACTCGACTATACATTTCTCTACACCTGAAAACGTACAACTCGTTTTTCATATTTACCCAAAAGACCAACTCGCATTACAGTTTTTTTTGCATACGGGAAGTGAGGAATTTTTAACCAAATGGAAATCAGCATTTCCAAACTCACTGGAATTACCGCTCAATTCTGAAGAAGAAATTTTCTCAAAAGCCAATATAGCATTCATTCCGGCATATCTACGCGACTATACAACAACTATTGAAAAAGCAAAAAACAATAGTCTGCCCAATACCATTCAAACAAAAGACATCCGCGGCATCATACACAGCCACAGCGATTGGAGCGATGGAGCCAATACACTACGCGAAATGGCTACTTACGTCAAAGCGAGCGGTATGGAATATCTAGTCATCAGCGACCACAGCCAGTCTGCTTTTTACGCTAATGGATTGAATGCTGAAAGAGTACGGCAACAGCACCAAGAAATTGACCAACTCAATCAGGAGCTTGCTCCTTTCCATATTTTCAAAAGTATTGAGAGTGATATTTTGTACAATGGCGATTTGGATTATCCGGCAGAGATATTGGACAGTTTTGATATAGTGATTGCGTCTGTACATTCCATTCTGAAAATGGATGAAGAAAAAGCCACATCGCGGATATTGGCGGCAGTCAACAATCCTTATACTTCCATATTGGGGCACATGACGGGACGGCTGCTGCTGTCACGAGCAGGCTATCCTGTTAATCACGAAGCGGTAATTGAAGCATGTGCTGCAAACGATGTTATTATTGAGTTGAATGCACATCCTCGCCGTTTAGATTTAGACTGGCGTTGGCTTACAAAGGCTTTGGAATCCAACGTCCTGACCTCTATCAATCCCGATGCACACTCAACGGAAGGTTGTAAAGTCATCCAATATGGCGTATTGGTCGGGCAAAAAGCCGAATTGACAGCAGAACAAAACCTAAGTAGTTATACTCTTGAGGAAATGCACGATTTTGTAAAAAGACAAAAAGCAAAACGTAAAAAATAATTTTAGAAAATGGACAGAATCGCTAAAATAAAAGAGCTTCTCGAAACATCACCAAAAGATAGTTTTTTGCGTCATGCGCTCGCACTAGAATACATAAAACTAGGAGAAAAGAATGCAGCCAAAGAACAGTTCGAACAATTACTAAACGATGACCCCAACTATGTTGGTTCTTATTATCATATTGCAAAACTGATGGAAGACATGCAGGACAAAGAGGCGGCAATACAATGGTATGAAAAAGGAATGTCAATAGCCAAACAACTCAACGAAAGGCATGCCTACAATGAGTTACAGTCCGCATACGAAGAACTGACGTATTGATTTTGTCAAAACATCTTCTGTGTTTGACTATAACAAAATAAAACGTCCAATATAGTTTATAAGACCATATTGGACGTTTTTTAATTCGGTTTTTCACTATCTCAAACCAGCCAATTCCAGGCTACGCTTTTTCACATTTCTAGTATCGATTTCTTCGATGATTCCTTCCGGCATAACGATAAGGGAAACGCCATTTTCTTTCCACCAAGTTGATTTTGCCAGTTTATCAAAATAAATCACTCCTACTAGATAACTTCTCTCCTGTCCGCCGTGCCATTCTTCAATCCATTCAAATTCGTCTTTATGGATTGTTTTCAACTCGTCAAAACTGACATATACTTTTACATAAAAATCATGCGTCAACTCAAGCGGCGTGTTATAGTATAGTTTTTTGTACTCGTATTTATAACCGTAACGCAATGCGGAAATATCGCTCAATACAGCCGAGCCCGTTGGCAAGCTTCCCGCACCTTTTCCGTAAAAAAACTGTTTGTCTGCAAATCCACTTTCGATTACGACACCATTGTATTCATTACGAACAAAAGCCAAATGGCTTGTCTTTTCAACAAACTGAGGCAATACAAATGCGGCAACTTTTCCGTTCAATAGTTTGACTGCATGATTAACAAGTTTGATTTCATAAGACCTTTCAGTCGCAACACTTGCATCCGATAATGAAATATTCTGGATACCGGTAAAGACCAGTTTTTCCGGTCGTGTAACGATACCGTAAGCATGTGCCAATAGTATAGTCCATTTGTTCAAGGCATCATAACCTTCGACGTCCAGTTTCGGATTGCTTTCTGCAAAACCTAGTTGCTGCGCCAATAGCAACGCTTCCGTAAAGTCCAATTTCTCCTGAAACATTTTGGTCAATATAAAATTGGTAGACCCATTTGCAATTGCCATGATGGAATGCAACAAGTCATTGTCATAATATTCTTCCAGATTGCGGATAACGGGAATAGAAGCACAAGCCGCCGACTCACATAAGAAAGGCAGATTAGTTTCACGCTGTAATTCCAATATTTCGGTTAGATGTTCCGCTATCATTTTTTTACTGGCACTCACAACAGCTTTTCCGTTAAGCAACGCCGTTTTCACTATCTCGAATGCAGCATCTGCATCGTCAATTACCTCAACTATAACATTTATTTCCTCGTCGTTGAGCAACTCGTTTTTGTTTGCTGTAAACAATTCCTGTGGAGCATTTCTTTTTTTACCAGGATGTTTTATACAGGCTTTTTTTATCTCTGCGTGCAGAGAAGGAGTCTGTTGCAGGATGCGATACAGACCTTCGCCGACTACACCAAAGCCAAACACTCCAATAACTAATTTTTTGCGGTGGACCATAAGATAGGTTTTTAGATTGTTGTATAGTTTAGATCTCCAATAAGGAGTTTGTTAATTTATTTCTTTTAAAAATTGACTGGTATGAAAATCACACATCCGAAATTAAAACATTCTAATTGCATTCTGCTTTCCGAACAAAAGCGTTCTGCTGAATCAAATTGTGAAGATGTCACATTACATACATTTTTCTTAAAAAAACCATTATCAAGTGGCAAAAAAATACCCGTCTGAAAAGTCAGACGAGTACAATATTATCGAGTAGTATTCACTACCAATATGCAAATCGCTGACTTATCTTTCCACTTACGTGGTTGGAGTTGGCACCTTTCACACTAGTGTGGTTGCCAAGGCTTCGTCGGGCCAATCCCTCTGCCTTTCTTGATAAGATTTTAAAAAGAACTAGTACAAAAATACGATTAAAATACATCCCAACAAAAAACGCGCGGAAAGTTTCCGCGCGTTTCAATATTCGTCCAATATAAAAACTATTGTTGTTTTTGTTGTTGTCCTGCTTCTTTCTGAGCATCTTGCTGCATTTTCTGATTTGCTGCAATCAAGAATTCAACTCTCCTGTTTTGTGCACGACCCTCTTCCGTATCATTGGTATATTTAGGAACCGTCAGTCCATAACCCTTTGTAGTGATACGTCCTGCAGCGATACCGTTTGCTTTGAGATAGTCTGCAACGGATGTTGCTCTTTTGATAGACAATCCCATATTGTATTCTACTGTCCCTTTATTGTCTGTATGACCTTGTACTTCCAGGTTTGTATCTGGATATTTGTTCAATATCGTAATCAAACTATTCAAAGTCTGTTTAGATGCGTCAGTCAATGAATAGCTGTCAAAACCGTACAATACAGCACTGCTGAACTCTACCGTGATACCTTCGTCCACACGTTCTACTTTTGCACCAGGAACTTGTGTTTTGATATCCTCAGCTTGTTTGTCCATTTTTTTACCGATGATAGCACCTGCACCACCACCTACAACAGCACCTAATATCGCGCCCAACGCTGTATTACCAGCCATTTTGCCAATAACTGCACCGGCTGCCGCACCACCGCCTACACCGATTGCTGCGCCACGTTATGTTTTGTTGGCGTTGTTCCATGTACTACAAGAACTGAAAAATGTTGCTATGGCAACCAAAGACAATAAGGGAACTTTAATGTATTTCATTGTTTTTTAAATTAGTATTTAATCAATACGTTAGGTATATAACCAAATTATATACCAATATGTTTATAGGGTATGAGGTTTCTTAAATATTTAAGTAATTGATAAGTGCGTCATAGTTGGTTTTCAGCTCGTTTTCGTAGGATTCCTGCCCGAAATAATACCGTATAGTATAGTCGTATCGCTGTAACGTTGCAACGATATCCGAGATGTCTTCCCTGCTCACTTTTAGCGTAACGATAAACAATCCGGTTTCTGGTTCCATATATGTATTGAGCTGTACAATGTCAGCATCATTGGTCTCTACCAAACGCGCCAGTTCACCGAAAGAATAATCATTTCGGTTCATCTCAATAGTAATCGAACCAGTCGGAGCTTCATTCATTCCCAATAGCGTGGCAACGGCAGACAATAGGCTTTCCACCGTAACTACACCCAGATATTCTTTGTTTTTGGAAAGTACAGCCACTATCGAAAGATGTTGGTTAGCCATCAAGCGCAATGCACGGAAAACATGATCATCGTCCGCTACACATTCCGGTGTCAAGCCAGAGAAGAGACTTTCCAGTTTGCCTTCTTTATGATTCAGAAGTAATTCTGGAGTCACTATTCCCATCAACCGTCCTTCAGAAACAACAGGAACAGCTTTAATATCGTTTTCTTTCAGCACTTTTTCAATCTCCTCACGACTATCTGTCAACGAGACTATCGGGTAATCATATTTGGCAATTTGTTTGCACAACATAATTAAGGTAATTTAAAAGTGGTTTTATTGTTTTTCTACAAATAATTTTTCCAATATCAATCAATTGTCTGTGGAGACATTTGACGATTTTTTTCCAAAAAGACTTCCAATATCTTATTGAATTCTTCGGGAACCTCCATCATCGGCGCATGTCCACATTTGTCAACAAAGTACAATTCGCTGTTTGGAATCAGTTTTTTGAATTCTTCTCCGACAAACGGCGGCGTTACGATATCGTTGTTGCCCCAGATGAGCAGCGTTGGCTGATGGATATTTTTCAGTTCCTCTCCAAGATTGTTTCGAATTGCACTTTTTGCCAAAGCAATAATCTTGACGACTTTCATCCTGTTGTTGGTAATCTCAAAAACCTCGTCGACAAGTTCTTTGGTTGCAAGATTTGGGTCGTAGAACGTCATGGCCGATTTTTTCTTGATGTACTCATAATCGCCACGCTTGGGATAGCTGTCTCCCATTCCATTTTCAAACAAACCAGAACTTCCCGTCAATATAAGCGTGCGTACACGTTCGGGATGTTTCAATATATACATCAATGCCACATGTCCGCCCAAAGAATTTCCCAAAAGATGAATGCCCGTCAGGTTGAACGTCTCGACCAATCTATTGACAAACCTTGACAAACCGGATACGCTCGTATTGATCAGATCCATGTCCAACAAAGGCATAATCGGAACGATGACACGATATTTGGACTTGAAATGGTCAACCACGCCCTCGAAGTTGCTCAATTCTCCGAAAAGACCATGCAGCAACAATAGCGGCTCGCCTGCTCCCTCTTCTACGTATCTAAACTTATCCAGATTCTTTATTTCGTATTTCATACTACTATTCAAAAGTAAGACATCTATTGCGCTACTTCATTTTTTCAAAACCAGCCCTAATTGTTCCCAACACGTCCTTGAACCAGGGGATAAATTTCCCAATGCCATCCATCGCAGTCGGCCCCCAAGGTTGTATGTATTGGTAAGTCTTGGAGTTGCTTACCATTGTCGGCGAAATTAACGAAATTCCAGAAGCATAAAACAATATAATGCTGTATATGGAAAAATACGCCAACAGGAATAACAAAATGCCTCCAATTCTGTTCAGTGTGCCCAAGTGCAAGGTTTTCAGTAATTTTTGCACACTGTTTGCCAATATCCTGACCAAAAACACTGCAACTACCATAATCAAAGCGAATACCAAAAAAGGCATCCAGATTGCATGCTCGCCTTTGGACTGGAAATATTCGGACAATTTGGCAGAAAAAGTCAGTGCTGCCATCAATCCTATGAATGCGCCCAATACGGAACAGACAGCTACAACGAATCCCTTCTTCCAGCCTTTGTATATAGCCAACGCCAGCAAAACAACGGTTATAAGATCTATAATCACTTTGCCAACAGTTCTTTTACCGTAGTAGAGATAGCGCGACCGTCAGCCTTACCAGCGAGTGCCTTGGAAGCAACGCCCATTACCTTACCCATATCTGCTGGTGACGTGGCACCAACTTCAGCGATGATTTTACCAATCTCTGCATTCAGTTCTTCCTGCGTCAATTGTTTTGGTAAAAATTTTTCGATTACTGCAATTTCTTCCTGCTCTTTTTTAGCAAGGTCTTCGCGGCTTTGTTTCAGATACAAGTCAGCGGAATCGCGTCTTTCTTTTGCCATTTTTGCCAACATCTTGATTTCGCCTTCTGCCGTAATCTCACCATGTGCGCCAGGTTCAACTTTTGCCTTGATGATTTCCGCTTTGATTGCACGGAGCGCACGGAGCGTAGGTTCGTCCTTCGCTTTCATCGCTTCTTTCAGGTGCGTCATTATATCTTGTTCTAAAGCCATGTTGAATTATGAATTTTGATTTATGAATTATGTTTTTTATCCTGCAAAACCGTCCCACGACTAGATTAACCAGCTTTGTTTTCCGCAATCTGCTTTGCGCGGAATTTTTCATTGAACTTTTTTGCAAATTCCTTTAAATCGTCCGCAAGGTCTGCATAATTGGTCGCACGTTGCAGCGTGCTGGACATACTGGACAAAGTCTGATAGAAAAAATCGCCCATCTCGTCCACCATCAAGTCTTTGGTCCAAAGGTCAATACGCAACGCGCTCTTGTCGCCGCTGTCCCAAAATGCCAACATCATAGCCTTTGCCGCCAACGCCTCATCAGCCGAACTGTCAGAAGCCTTCCAAGTGATAGAATCCGGGATTTTTTTGTCGTCCAATACGACATCGATACTTATGGTAGATTTATGCATTTCCTGTTTTTTGAACGAGCAAAGTTACAAAATGGACAGCTAATTCGATAAAGATAAATAAGCATTGTAAATTACGCAAATGTTAACTTTGAGCGGCAAGACACACTATGGCTATTGACCTCGACATTGCATATATCAAGCGGAACGGACGTTTTCGGATTTCATATTGGGACGTATTCAGTATTGGGATTGCCAATATCTGTATTGCGTGCCTATTGGTGGCATTTATCCTTTTGACCAACAACCTTCCAAATCCCGTAAAGATTTTGGGATATATTTTTTCCATCGTGAACCTCTTTGCGCTCAATATGTTTTTGCTGAAAAGATTGTTGGAAAATGTTTCTTTTTTGAGTTTTCACAACCACAAAACGGCTATTGAAAACCAACGCATAGCCCAAAGTATATTGGAACAACTAGAACTGACCGTTTTCGAATCGGACAACAATATACTTTTTTCATACTATACACAATCCATCGGAAAGAGGAAAATGGTAAAGGACATTTACGTTTTGCCGTTGCACGGCTGCGTGATGCTCAATATACGCAACCATAATGAATTCAACATATTGGGTTCAAAAGACCCGTCGGCTAAAAATATCATCGCTTCATTTGAAAATATTTTCGGACAATAAAAACGCTCTATATGCCAAGACCACAACCCAATACGTATTCGCCTTTTATGATAAACTATATTGGACTAACAACAGGAAATTCCGTACAGGAACTGATTGCCAACCATCACCAGCAACTATTGGACTGTTATAGTTCGATTCCGGAAGAAAAAGCTGACTATAAATATGCACCAGAAAAATGGACTGTAAAAGAAGTATTGGCACACGTTACGGACACTGATATTGTATTTGGTTACAGGGCTTTGTCTATTTCGCGCGGCGAACAACAAACGTTGCCCGGATTTGACGAAAACGCGTATGCCAACAATTCCGAAGCCAATAATCATTCCCTCTATTTTCTGAAAGAAAATTTCAAAGCGCAACGTGAAGTAGTGAAATTGCTAGTCGCTTCATTTTCCGAAAAACAGTTGGCAACTATTGGAAACGTTTCGAACTATAAACTCAACGTCAACGCCGCATGTTATGTATTGTTTGGACATGCATTACACCACATGAATATATTGAAAGAACGTTATGGAATATAGCTATAAAGGCAATACCATTTTTATGGAAATATTGCGTCCCATATTGTAAATACCGTAGTGTTCGTTAGTGGAATTACTATAGTATTCCAAATATTTCAAACGGCTCATATTGGACTGATAGACTTTGTCAAACAGATTATTAACCATCAATCCAATATAAATATTTTTGCCAGAAATTCCACGCCAGGATGTTTGGATTCCGACACTATGCAGAACATAACTAGAAGTCGCAGTTTCCGTACTGTTAAGTCCCAAAAAACGATTTTGAGCGGCGTCCCATTCGCATTCATATTGCGGCGTTATGGATGCCAACAAAGATGTTTTATTTTCGAATAAAGTCCAATGCAAAGAAGTAACTATTCTCGTCGGCGGAATAAAAGGAAGATAAGAACCATCAGTCCCTTTGTTTCTAAATAAAACACTTCTATTGAAACCATACACAGTAGCAAAAGAAGTATTCCATGAGAATCCTTTCCAATCCCTAGGATGCAATGACACAAATACTTCCGCTCCATATAGTTGCGCTTTGGATTGCTGGTATTGATAGGTTTTGTTTCCCTGAGCATCCGTGATAGGCAAACCGTCAGCACCCGTTTTCATGGAAAGAAAAATATAGTTGGAAATGTTGTTATTGAAAACACTGAGGTCCATATCCCAATCTTCATAGTAAGCACTTACACCAAGATCCTGTTGCAAGGAAAATTCAGGTTTGAATGAAGTATTTCCCAAATAGACTATATGTGCGCCCGGGTCCAATCCATTCGAAGCCAGCTCAGTCATATTGGGCACTCGATATCCACGCGCAATATTGAATTTTAAGTTCCAGTTCTGGCTAGCTCTATAAGTGGCACCAAGACTACTTGAAATACCGCTATAGTTTTTGGAAAACCCTTCAAATTGTTTATTTGCAATCACATATTCATCCTTTCTGGCTTTTCTCTCAAAACCCGTATTGGCGTCTTCCACAGTATAGAAATCATGCCACTTCACATGACGCATATCCCAACGTACACCTCCGCTTATAGTCCATTTTTCTTTGTGCCATTTACCAAATATAAAAATACCTCCATCCGCCAGCTTATAGTCCGGTATCGGAAAATCAGTCGCATCAAGGTTCTTATTGACCTGATACATACCATTGGAACCGATATTCAAATTAAAATTCGGCACGATGTCTCTTTTTTCCATTCGAAAATCATAGTTGAACGTCTGCAATTGCATATCCATCCCAGCTTGCGACGGTATAGTAGGATGGCTATATTCAACCCTATTGTTTTGTTGAAATGCAATCGTAGCTTGGATATTACCATTTCCAACCTCTCTGAAAAACTTACTGTAAAGCCTATAATGCTTAATAAGCTGATGCAACTCAGACAAGGAATAGGAATTGAGCTCCTTATCCGAAACAATCGGGCGTGTGTTCATATCGTCCTCCTCGCCTTCCGCTATTTGTTTAGTAAACATGCGTGTCAAAGAATCACGGCTACCATCGGGAATCCCTTGCAAGTTGTGGTACAACGTACCATTGAGCGTGATATATCCTTTTTTAAAATGATATCCTAGCAAAAATGCTGCATTTGCTTCCTTGAAATTGGTATTGTACACGCGTCCATCAATAGCATTTCTATAGTCTTTAGCCATTTTGTAACTACCGCTCGCGGACGCAAAAAACCGTTTTCCATTATAGCTAATATACGCTCCATTTCCTATCAGGTTGTTGTTGCTTTGATATTCGGACTGAATGTTTCCATGCCATCTGTCGTCCTGTAGCAAGGGATATATGGGTTTGAAACTAACAACACCCGCCAACGCGTCCGAGCCGTACAGCGTACTAGCCGGGCCTTTAATAATTTCTGCCCCAGACATATTATAGCCATCCAATTCTATACCATGCTCATCGCCCCATTGTTGACCTTCTTGGCGGATACCGTCATAAAAAGTCAACACTCTGTTATAACCAAGTCCGCGGATAAAAGGTTTGGATATATTGGGCCCAGTTTTGACAACGCTTAATCCGGGTGTACGTGTTACAAGCGCGTCTATTATATTGGACGAAATCGTTTGCTCAAGTTCTTTTTGCGAAACAATAACTATCGGCATCGGGTTGGTCATTATCATGTGCGCACGGCGATTACTATGAACTTTTACCGTTGTAGAATCCAACTTGGACAATGACTCCATTATTGACGTATCTCCATTCTGCGCTCGTAGACAAGTCGGCAAAATGAAAATAAGCAACAAAGAATAGAATACCTTTTTCAACATAATGTTACATATTTTTTGGTAAATGTAAAAATATTTTTAGGTATACCTAAATTTAATTGCGAAAATATTTTACACTACTTTTGGAAATGGATTTGACGCAAACAGAGGAAAACTATTTAAAAGGGCTGTATCGACTGACTATCGAGCACGACACACAAGACGAAGTCGGTTCCACGGAATTGGCAACACATCTTGCTGTCAAACCCGCGTCCGTTAACGAAATGCTTAAAAAACTTAAGGAAAAAGAACTTGTCAGCTATGTAAAATACGGCAAGATTTCGTTGACGCAAAAAGGTAGAAGTCAAGCATTGCACATTGTCCGCAAACACCGTATCTGGGAGACTTTCCTTTTCCAAGAACTGGAATACGAAGACAACGAAGTACACGAAATAGCGGAACAGCTAGAACATATCCAATCTCCGGACTTAATAGACCGGCTTTTTAAATATTTAGGCAAACCTAAAAAAGACCCTCATGGCGAAGCCATTCCAACCGTAAAAACAGATAACGAAAACAGCATCCCCATATTTTTGTCCAAAGTGAAAAGGAATCAGTCCTACATGATTTTATCCTTCAAAGATACGAGCAAATCTTTTCTCCAATACATGGAAAAACTGGATTTACATATTGGAGATACTATCTTGATAAAAGAGATACTAGACTTTGATCGTTCTTTTATCGTTGCAAAAGAAGAAAAAGAAATTCATATCAGCGAGCAGGTATCCGCAACCATATTGGTCAGCAGGAAAACACAATAAATCCCACAAAAAAGACGGCTCTCGCCGTCTTTTTCATATAGTCCAATACTATAATTAATTATCCGTTCATACTTGCCAAAAATTCTTCGTTGCTCTTCGTACCACGCATACGTTTCAACAAGTCGTTCATTCCTTCTTCCGTCTTCATATCCCCTAAGTAGACTCGGAGAATATTCATCCTGGACAGTGTCTCGCGATCCAGCAACAAGTCGTCGCGACGGGTGGAAGACGCAACTAAGTCGATAGAAGGGAAAATACGTTTGTTCGCCAAACGACGATCCAATGCCAATTCCATATTGCCCGTTCCTTTAAATTCTTCGAAGATAACTTCGTCCATTTTGGAACCTGTATCTATCAATGCCGTTGCCAATATAGTCAAAGAGCCACCGTTTTCTATCTTACGAGCCGCGCCGAAAAACTGTTTTGGTTTTTGCATCGCATTGGCTTCCACACCACCGGAAAGAACCTTACCGGAAGCTGGTGCAACCGTATTGTGTGCTCTCGCCAGACGTGTGATACTGTCCAATAAGATGACAACATCATGACCGCATTCGACCAAACGTTTTGCTTTCTGCAAAGCTATAGTCGATACTTTTACGTGTTTGTCCGCCGGTTCGTCAAAAGTAGAAGCTATAACTTCCGCTTTCACGCTTCTTTCCATGTCCGTAACTTCCTCCGGACGTTCGTCAATCAATACAACCATCAAGTAACATTCTGGATGATTGGTAGCAATTGCGTTGGCAACCTCCTTCAAAAGAACCGTTTTCCCCACTTTCGGCTGCGCCACAATCAAGCCACGCTGACCTTTCCCGATTGGCGTGAAAAGGTCCATGATACGCGTACTATATAGAGAAGGAGCGGTTGCAAGACTAAGTTTTTCGTAAGGAAAAAGCGGTGTCAAATAGTCAAACGGAACGCGGTCACGCACTTCGTCCGGTCTTTTGCCATTGATTTGTTCTACTTTCAATAAGGCAAAATATTTTTCACCATCTTTGGGAGGACGTACGCTTCCGTAAACCGTGTCGCCCGTCTTTAACCCAAATAGTTTTATCTGCGAAGGAGAGACATACACGTCATCCGGCGAGGATAAATAGTTGTAATCGGAAGAACGTAGGAAACCATAGCCATCCGGCATCATTTCCAATACGCCTTCGCTTAATATAGAACCTTCGAACTCGGTAAATGCAACATCTTTTTTATTGGGATATTTCATTTTCACACCTACAACATTGTTTACCGCAGGTGCTTCGAATTCAATTTCATTTTCGATTTCCGGCTCTTGTTCTTGCTCCTCTTCTTCCGGTACATCCGAATAATCTTCTGCAACCACATCATTGACATCATCTTTCAACAAGTCCATGAAAGCCTGCGGAATCTGTGGAAGTTCCGAATCTGGCAGCAGTCCTTCAATTGGTCCCACTTCATCCTCCAATGTCTCAGGTTCTGGAGCCTTGTAATCATCGTTAAAGCCCAATATACCTAATGCCGGCTTATTTTCAGAAACGGTATCGGCTGTTTTCTTGCGCTTGATGAGCTTCCGAGGACGCAATTTTGCAGATGCGCTGTCTGATGCTGATTCAGCCACAGCTTCGTCCAATACAGGTTGTGCGACAGGTTCAGGAGATGGGGTTTCAATGATTTCGGGAGCTTTCTCTTTTGCAGTTTCGGTTGTTTCTACTTTTGTAGATTTAGCTTTTACTACTCTTTTCTTTTTAGGTGTTTCTTCGACCTCAGGAGTCTTTTTTTCACTCGCCATAACAGCTTGTTTATCTAAAATTTTATAAATGAGTT
Organism: Chitinophagales bacterium; assembly: GCA_015655435.1. Classification (GTDB taxonomy): domain Bacteria; phylum Bacteroidota; class Bacteroidia; order Chitinophagales; family Chitinophagaceae; genus Rhizosphaericola. The sequence continues at coordinate 15,621 of JAATFC010000317.1, forward strand.
CTTGTTTGTCGGCGGTTTTGATATTGCCGTCTATTTCTATTTCGGCCGCCACCTTACGCAAATCAGGAAGGCGCAGACCGTTCAACTGTAAAATATCGTACATATAAATGTAAACTATGAATCGGGGCTACATTGACAGTATGCCCAAAAAATTATTTGAAAATAGTTAAGTGTGTAATGAATTCTTCAAGAAGACTAGTATAAATAGTTCAATTGGTTGAAAACGGATGAACCTCTGATGCAGTGCAACGTATAGGAATTGCATGTTTTCCGAGGCAATGATACATTTAAATTTCTATTCGTCAGCAAAAAAATATCGAAAATATTTTTTTCAGCATTGGAATAGCCGGTAAACAACCAATCTTTCAATTTACAAGTTGACAAAGATAAAAACTATTTTGCATTATCTTTGTCGTCCCTTATAAAAAAACCTTAAATATTTTAAGGAAAATCGAATCAAAATGTTCAACAAACGGATTAAAATAAAGGAGATTCTTGCAAAGAATCCATCCTCCGACCAGCAGTACACGGTAATGGGCTGGGTACGTACTTTTAGAAACAACCAGTTCGTCGCGCTTAACGACGGAAGCACCATCCACAACCTACAGGTCGTATTGCCGCTGGGTTCGGTAGAGGAAAACATCCTCAAAAGAATCACCACAGGTGCGTCCATAAAAGCAAGCGGTCACTTAGTCGCATCCTTGGGGAAAGGACAGTCTGTGGAGTTGCAGGCAGATGCAATAGAGATATTGGGTGACAGCGACCCGGAGAAATATCCTTTGCAACCCAAAAAACACAGCTTGGAGTTTTTGCGTGAGATTGCGCACCTGCGTTTCCGTACGCAAACGTTCAGTGCCGTTTTCCGCATCAGGCATTCTTTAGCTTTTGCAGTACACCAGTTTTTCAACGAAAAGGGATTTGTTTATCTACATACGCCGATTATCACTTCCAGCGATGCGGAAGGTGCAGGCGAGATGTTTCGCGTGACAACTTTGCCTTTTGAACAAATTCCTAGAAAAGAAGATGGAACTATTGATTTTTCCGAGGACTTTTTTGGTAAAAGCACTAACCTTACGGTGAGTGGTCAATTGGAAGGAGAATTGGGCGCAACGGCACTCGGCGACATCTATACATTTGGACCAACATTCCGTGCGGAAAACTCCAATACGACACGGCATTTAGCTGAATTTTGGATGATAGAACCGGAAATGGCGTTCAACGATATTGAGGACAACATGGATTTGGCAGAAGAGTTTATCCATTACCTTATCAACTATGTATTGAAAAACAATGCGGACGATTTAGCGTTTTTGGATAGTCGTTTACAGGAAGAGGAGAAGAGTTTGCCTGCGGACAAAAGGAGTGAATTTGGTTTGCTGGAAAAACTCCAATTGGTTGTCAACAACAAGTTTGAACGCATTACCTACACAGAAGCAATCGATATCCTGTTGGCATCGCCTGCATACAAAAAGAAGAAATTCAAATTCGAAGTTAGCTGGGGCATTGACTTACAGAGCGAACACGAACGCTATCTAGTAGAAAAGCATTTCAAAAAACCGGTTATCGTCACTGGCTATCCGAAAGACATCAAAGCGTTTTACATGCGTCAAAACGACGATGGCAAAACCGTTGCGGCGATGGACATATTGGCGCCGGGAATTGGCGAAATCGTCGGCGGTTCACAACGTGAGGAAAGACTGGACAGGCTGACCAAGCGCATGGAAGAAATGGAAATACCTACACACGAAATGGAATTCTATCTGGACACCAGAAGGTTTGGCAGCGTGCCGCACAGCGGTTTCGGATTGGGATTTGAACGTATGGTTTTGTTCGTAACGGGCATGACCAATATACGCGACGTAATCCCATTTGCAAGAACACCGAAGAATTGCGAGTTCTAAAATATTTTTTTCAAGAAATAAGAAACGGGGTATGCAAATATCCCGTTTTTTTGTGCCATGAATACAAATCTAGAAATACTCAGCGAACGTTTACAACCCATTAGACAACAACTAATCGCGCATCCACTATACGCCAATATCAAAAGTATTGACAACCTCCAAACCTTTACGGAGCAACATGTTTACGCAGTTTGGGATTTCATGACACTATTGAAAGCGTTGCAGATACGACTTACTTCCGTCGCACTTCCGTGGAAACCAGTCGGCAACGCAGATACACGTTACCTTATCAACGAAATCGTCACTGGGGAGGAAAGCGATGTCAATGAAAAAGGCGAACGCAGCAGTCACTATGAACTGTACCTACGGGCAATGGAAGCACTTGGTGCAGATACAGCAGTTACACAATTTGTCGACAACATCGATCTGGACAACTATAAAAGTTTTATTGAAAAAAGTAATCTTCCAATTTCCGTCAAAGCCTTTGTCCAATACACTTTTGATATCGCCATCAATGCGCCAATACATATAGTTGCTGCGGTGTTCACTTTCGGAAGAGAGGATTTGATTCCTGATATGTTTATTCAGATTGTCCGTGAACTCTCTGCAGAACATCCTGAAAAGCTCCATATTTTCAAATATTATCTGGAACGACATATTGAGATAGACGGTGACGAACACAGCATATTGGGCAAACAGATGGTAGAAACGCTATGTTGCGACAATCCGCAAAAATGGGAAGAAGCAACCAATGCAAGCATCAAGAGTCTTGAGATGCGAACTCAACTTTGGGATGGCATATTAGAAGCCCTGCAGAAAAAATAATTTCATTTTTTCTCTCAATTATTTTGTAGCCAAAATTCTTTCCCCTATTTTTGCAACCCCTTAGGGTGCTCTGGTGAGGTAGCTCAGTCGGTAGAGCAAAGGACTGAAAATCCTTGTGTCGGCGGTTCGATTCCGCCCCTGACCACACCTCACCCCAGCCCCTCTCCCTGCTGGGAGAGGGGCTTTTATTTCATGGTAATTTTGCGTATGTTTCGTGCTCATGCCTCATTAACGCTTTGGTCACTTGCTATCCTTTTCATCCTTTCCGGTTGTGGAAAGCG
>JAATFC010000185.1 GCA_015655435.1 Chitinophagales bacterium
CAGCCAACTTTCAGTTCAATACCGCTCTGTTCGGTTGGTTTACCAATGGCCGCTTTCCGGTAGACACAACAAGACCCAAATCTAGGGACAATCGGCTGAAGATTTCTGATAATGGGCTGGTGACTTTAAAAATTATACTCTTATGGATCATTCCTGCCATCTTACTGATATTCGGATCTATATTGTTGATCCGTCGCAAAAGAAAGTAAGATATAGCAAAAGATATAATAAAAGTGTAGAAGTATATTATTGTCTCAAATTAAAATTAATTTAGGACGCAGCTCTTGCGGTAAGTATTTCTGACTGGTTGGGACCGGACATAAATAGGTTCGGTCCCTTTTCTACATTACACATCGTAATAATAACATTTCTATCAATTAGGTATACCAATATAATTGCTACTCAAAAAATGATTTATACACTGTAAATCTAGCTGTGCATCGTCTAAAGCACAACAGTCTTATTTAACCAAATGAGACAAAATAATGCCTGTCGCTACTGCAGCATTCAAGGATTCCGCTTTACCAAATGAAGGGATGGTAAGTCTTTCTTCTAAATAAGTAAGTATATTTTTTCGGATACCATTAGATTCGTTGCCAATAACCAAAATGCCTTCTGAAATGGAAGCATGGTTTTGAATATTTTCCCCGTTTAGCAATGCACCATAAACCTTCATTTTGTTGTCGGATAAAAAATCTTCTAGATTTTTATAATGAACATCCACACGGAAAATGCTCCCCATTGTTGATTGAACTGATTTAGGGTTATAGCAATCAACGCTATCTTCGGATGCAATGATTTGTTTAATACCGAACCAATCTGCAATTCGGATTATTGTTCCAAGGTTTCCCGGATCTTGAATGCCGTCAAGCATGAGCGTTATTTGATCTTTGCAATCAATATCTTTCAATATTTTTTTTTCTGCAATGGTAATAACCTGATTGGGCGTTTCTAACCTGCTAATTCGTGCTAATTCGATTTCCGTTATTTGTTGAACAGCTGCATGGTTAGTGCTTTCTAGCCAATCAGAAGCAATAGCATAGATTTTTTTAATTGAAAAATTACTCTTTAATAATTCATCAACGAGCTTCGGGCCTTCAACGACAAAAACATTTTCTTCGTCTCTTGTTTTTTTGTGGTATAAACTTTGGATATATTTGATTTCATTTTTACTTATCATAAATGATCAATATTTTGTTCAGGTCAAATGCTTTGTGTTATGTAATTGTATGTTGCGTGCTTTGTTGCTTTTCGGCTTGTTCCGTTGTCAAAGATGCACCGATTGGCAAGCCATTTGTCTATGAATCAAAAGTAGAATTAAATAAGGAAAACTTGTCCAAAGATGATGCAAAATTGCTTAGTGGGAATCTGATTAATTATTGGTCGGACAGTTTGCGCATACCTTTGGTTACGAAGTACTTTGTAAAAACGGTTATTGACCATCCGCATATTTTTGATACTGCTGATATTTCCAAAACCCAAGGATATATGACAGGCTATCTTAACTCGCAAGGATATTATCAGCCCGTTTTTACAGACAGCGTTTTGATAGACAGTACGACAGAGCCTTCGCAGAAACGTGCAACGGTTATCATAAAAATAAATCCGCAAAAACCTACGATCATCGATTCTCTGGGTTATCAGCTGGATGACTCTGTTTTGCAACGCGTAGCCCTACATACCAAAAAAAGGTCGAAAATTATTGCAGGAAAAACAAAGTTTACACAAGATGCCGTAGGAGCGGAAGGAGACAGGCTTGTAGGTATTTATCGTAATATTGGATATTACCAACTGACAAGAAATAACTTGATCGCATCAGCCGATACAATGGATCCTAATTTATTGAAATTGTCGTTAGACCCTTTTGAGCAGGCCGTGAAAATGGCGCAGGTAGCGGCGAAACAAAAAGAAAATCCGACAACCTCCATCACTATTATGAAGCGCACGGGGGAAGATACCATCATGTTGAGCTCCCGCCCTGCGGATTTTGTAAGGTATCATATCGGTAAAGTGAATTTCTTTCCGGAAACAAAACCAAACGAAATCCCAGATTCTATTTTGTTGCATTTGGACCAATTCGGTAACAATATTTTTACATCGAAAAACGGCAATATTTCC
>JAATFC010000312.1 GCA_015655435.1 Chitinophagales bacterium
CAATTTCGGAAAAAGTTTTTTTGCCTTTAATGAAGTATTCCCATACAATGGATTGATTTGCAACTCCTTGCAATGATTCCAAACTCTTTTTAGGAAAAGATCCCTTTTCCTTTTTACCTAAAAGCCATTTGTAAAAACCGAAATGAGCCTTGATTACCGCCCATACGTCCCTAAAATGTCCTCCAAAAAACAATTTTACCCCAAAAACTCCGTCCAATAGTAATCGGCAGAATATCTTGCCGAAAGCCTGTCCCACAGGAAGGTTTTTCGCCAATATGATTAGGCTATTTCGGAAATTGAGATAAGTTTTCTTTGGATTGGATTTTTGTAAAGTACCGCCGCCAACATGGTACACTTTCGAATCCTTGCAATAATACACAAGGTAACCCGCCAATTGTGTCCGCCAACACAAGTCAATCTCTTCCTGATGTGCAAACAAGTAGCCGTCAAAACCACCAACCTCTTCCCATATCTTCCGTTTGATAAACAATGCTGCGCCGCTTGCCCAGAATATGGCTTCGTTTTCCTCAAACTGTCCGCGGTCTTTCTCGACCGTGTCAAAAACTCTTCCTTTTGCAAAAGGATAGCCAAAAACATCAATCCAACCTCCTGCTGCACCCGCGTATTCGAAACTGTCTTTTTCCGCATAGGACAATAGTTTGGGCTGGCAGACGCCGATTTTGGGATTGGATTCCATCAGTTCGACTACTGGCTCAATCCAGCCTGACTCGACCTCCACATCCGAATTGAGCAAAACAAAATAATCGGTTTCTACATATTTCAACGCGAGATTGTAGCCTCCTGCAAATCCGAGGTTTTGCGAAAGCGTGATACATTTTATATTGGGATAGGTCGCTGCCAACCAGCTACGCGAGCCATCTGTCGACGCATTGTCGGCAATATATATAGTCGTATTAGGATAAGTAGTGCTTAAAACTGACGGTAAAAACTTTTCCAAAAGACTTTTACCATTGTAGTTCAATATAACAACGCCGACTGACGGTTTCTGAGATTGCATTAAATGCAAATATAAACAGTTACGCAAATGTGTTTCGCAACAAAATATCTATTCCCTGTTTTTGTCCCAAAGCCAATATAGTCCGAACAAATATATAGCGTGCAGTAACTGCGATTCTATGGCACTCCAGTTCTCGATGGAACAGCTCCCCAATATCAAAATGCTCATCAAAACCATTCCTGTAAACAATGTATATCTGGTCTGAAACCCAATCAGTAACGCCAATCCAATAATGGCTTCCGCAAACGGAAGTACGTAGCTGAATGGCACAATCAGGGCATTGGGTAAAATGGATTTTTCCATGGAGGTTACCATCCAGTTGCTAAAAGTTGTCAGTTTGGGTAATCGTACCAAGCCATGTCCAGCAAGCGAAACTGCGACAGGTAGTCGCAAAAAGAAAAACGAGGTTTTAAAGTTTGTCATTGTTTCTGATTTATTTCGATGGAGATATTGTTCGATTTATTTCACCTCAAATTTATTTAATGATACCGTTGTGTATTTAGAAATATTTATGTACGTTTTGAGAGATTTCTCGCTCGTGCCTTACTCGAAATGACGTTGGTACTTTGAGTAAGATTCAAAAACCGAACGTCATTTCGACCGATAGGGAGAAATCTCCTGCATTTTTAGCACCTTTTCTTCCAAATGCACAACAAGTTTAATGATGATATATTCTTCACGTATTTGTTCAAATCGTTAAATATTTTTATCACATTGCCACTTCCTAAATAAACAATGTATTGCAAAATCCTGCAAATGCAAAATAATATCCAATAGGAGCAATCGGCGTAACAATGTGTTAATGCAAGAAGTTTCAGCCACTCTTTTTGTTTAGAACAAATTAATTATATATTTGCCCAAAAACGATTACATGTCGATACTCGTAAATAAAGACTCGAAGATTATTGTACAAGGATTTACCGGTACAGAAGGTTCCTTTCATGCGAAACAGATGATTGAATACGGAACGCAAGTCGTAGGTGGTGTCACACCGGGAAAAGGTGGCCAGAGCCATCTGGACAGACCCGTTTTCAATACAGTGGAGGACGCTGTTGCTGCGACTGGTGCTGACGTTAGCATCATTTTCGTACCGCCAGCATTTGCTGCGGATTCTATATTGGAAGCTGCAAGTGCCAATATCGCGTTGATTATCTGTATCACGGAAGGCATTCCGGTACAGGACATGATACGTGTACAGCACTACATCAGAGAATCCAACTCCAGATTGATTGGACCTAACTGCCCAGGCGTAATCACTTCCGAAGAATGCAAAGTCGGTATCATGCCGGGTTATGTATTCAAAAAAGGTAAAATAGGTATTGTTTCCAAATCCGGAACATTGACATACGAAGCTGCTGACCAATTGGTAAAAGCTGGTTTGGGTATCAGTACGGCTGTCGGTATCGGTGGCGATCCATTGATAGGAACAACTACCAAAGAAGCGGTTGAACTATTAATCAACGACCCGGAAACTGAAGGTATCGTATTGATTGGAGAAATCGGTGGTAGCATGGAAGCTGACGCTGCTCGTTGGTTGAAAGACAACAACAAAGCTGGCAAACCAGTCGTTGGTTTCATCGCTGGACAAACAGCTCCTGCCGGTCGTAGAATGGGACACGCTGGTGCGATTGTCGGTGGAGCGGAAGATACTGCTGCCGCTAAAATGAAAATCATGCGCGAATGCGGTCTTCATGTAGTCGATAGCCCTGCAAATATTGGTAAGACTATGGCAGAAGTAATGGCAGGCGTTACCGCTTAATTACATTTTGTTGAAATTATATTGGACGGCAACCAGATTTGGTTGCCGTTTTTTTTGTATCATTTCACGTTTAATACCAACATATAACCAATGTACAGATTTAAAATATTACTGATTCTTATCTTTTTGTCCTTCTTTGCAAAGGCTCAAAGAAATTCCGATTTTGCGGATAGCATTCGTGTTAGATACAATATTCCTGAACTTGGATACGCGGTAGTTTCTTCTGATTCTGTATTGACGATGGAAGTCTTAGGTGTTCAAAGAATCTATACAAATTATAATGCCAAATTGAATGACAGATTTCATCTCGGTTCCAATACAAAAGCTATTACCGCATTTATTGCTGCACTATTAGTCGATAAAGGCAAGCTATCGTGGAATACAAAATTTCTTGACTTGTTTCCGGAATTGAAGAATATTAGTAAAAAAGATTACTACAATATCACTTTAAAAGATTTGCTGAGTTTTCGTGGGAAATTAGATGGCTATAGTTATGGTGATACCCAACCGACAAAAAGTGATATTGGGAATGATATAAATACTGCGCGATACAATATGGCTAAATATTTTCTTGCCCAAGCTCCAATGTCGGCCAATGAAAATGGGTTAACGCCTTCAAATGTAGATTATATATTGGCTGGGCTGATGTTGGAAAAAGCGTCCCATGAATCATATAAGAAACTCGTATCCGATTTTGGAAAATCAATAGGAATCTCATTTGGATTCGATTATCCAAATCAAACGGACTCATTGCAACCGTGGGGACATAACCCAAATTTAGAACCTGTTCCTACTTTTGACAACTATAAATTAAATTGGCTTTTATCCGCAGGAAACATCAATGTTAGTTTACCTGATTACACTAAGTTTATACAGTTCCAATTAAAAGGTCTAGCAGGAAGAAGTCAAATATTATCGCCTAAAGTATTCAATAGATTATTGTACGGTTTTCCAATATTTGCCTTCGGTTGGTTTAATAAAATAGACAAAGCCACTGGACATCATATTGCTTTTAATGAGGGAAATGCGGGAGCATTTATAACAAAAGTTGAAATAATAAAAGAAATCAACAAAGCTTATATTGTTTTTACAAATGCCGCAACTGACGAAACGAATGAGGGTATCAGAGTACTAATTGATGATTTGAAAAATGAATATGGGCGATGATGCTTTACTCCATTGTAGGAGTTATGTCTGACACGTCTATTGTCGCAGTTATAACAAACAACGGCAATCAAAGAAATATGATTTATGCATAAGCTGTTTTGAAGCTTAATTAATTGAAAATGAAAGCAAAAATTGAATTCTTTCTTTTTTCATTTTTTTGTAAATTGCGTATATAACTATGCTGGAGACAATTTTAGACAAACATTCAAATCTATCAAAAAATAAAAATGGGTCTGTTCGATATATTTAAAGTAAGAAAAATTACGAAAGATTTAGAAAAACAAAGTAAAGGTCGGGCTGATGACTACAAGTTTACAAAAATGCTTTCGGACAATTCTTTTGTTAATAATGAGTATGGTAAGGTTTTTGAAACTGAGACTACCAACGCTTATCAGAGATTGAAAATTGGCGCAGACAATAAGCAAATAGATTTAATGCTGAAGCTTTGCGAGAACTTGAATCCACCATATTTTATTCTTTATGTCTTAGTAGTGCCACGACATGGACATGAACAAGGCCGCTATCAATCAAGACCAATTGAAAACATAAACGAAGTAAGACTATTCTTCAACGAATATAAAGATTATTTAGAAACCGATGGAAGACATCATGTTTGGATTGGCACTGTTGATAATTCAGGGATTTTAATTTACGACCAACATAACGTGATTTTTGCGTATGGGTCGCTGGAGAAATATAAAAGAACTTTGCGGACATTAGGATTTCATGAAAAGCCATTTTCATTTCCTGTACCACATGCTCATCGTTTCAATACGGATAACGACCAATTTGAAGAAAAAATTTTACAGCATTGGGATTGGTCAATTTTCCCACTAACGGAACATGATACTTATGACAACTAACAAAAACTGTCACCAACACTGCATTACCAAAACCCCAATAGAAATCTTACAAAAAACCATATGAAATACCTAAAGCTAATTTTAATAATATTGGCAATTAATTTGGGCTTTAATTTAAATGCTCAGACTAATAACAGCTTGACTGAAAAAACTTCTGAAAATAGAACCTTTAAAACAAATCAAATCATCGGGGTAAAAGATTCTAAATCATTATTGTCCGAGATAATTTAAAATAAGGGTGGTCATTTGACCACCCTTTCTCAATTTTGTAGTTACCACACCAAAAAATTGAGTATATGAACAAAGTTATGGATTATGTCGGACAGCCGATTTTCACACAGATA
>JAATFC010000176.1 GCA_015655435.1 Chitinophagales bacterium
GGTATTTGTTTTTTGCATGCGCCGCTTTTTCATCCGGCATTGAAGACCGTTGCGCCTATACGCAAACAATTAGGTTTTCGTACTTTCTTCAATCTGCTTGGGCCATTGGTCAATCCTGCCAGACCCCAATATCAGCTATTAGGTGTTTACAATATGGAAGCCGAAAGGTTGTACAACTATTATCTGCAAAGAAGCGGAAAACGTTTTGCGGTTGTTTTTAGTTTGGACGGTTACGATGAGATTTCCTTGACGGGCGATACGAAGATTACGACCAACAACGGAGAGGAAATATTAACGCCACAAGAACTAGGACGCAGAAAAGTATTGGAAAGCGACATTTTTGGAGGAGAAACAGCGCAGATGGCTGCGGATATTTTTCGCAATATCATTTCCGGAAAAGGGACGGAAGCACAGAATGCAGTCGTATTGGCCAATAGTACGATGGCATTGTTCTGCACGGGGAAATATGGTACTTACGACGAAGCGTTTGAGATAGCGACTGACAGTCTGAAATCTGGAAAAGCCGCACAGAAATTACAGACATTGATAGACATACAATAAAATATGGAATACCGGTTAATACAGGCGACGGACGATGATTTTGAACTTTTATACCAAATAAAAGCACACAGCATCAAGCCTTATGTGGAACAGGTATGGGGTTGGGAGGAAGCGTTCCAAAAGGATTTCTTACGAAAGGAAACGCCGACCGAACAAGTCAAACTTATTTTGACAAAAGAAGACAAGGTTGCCGGATTTGTTCAATTAACAGAAAATGAACACGATATTTTTATAGGAAGCTTATTTTTGACCAGTCAATTTCAGTCCCATGGTCTTGGACGTACCATATTGGAGGATACTTTTGCAACGGGTAAAGATGTGTGTCTCGAAGTATTGAAAATAAATACTCGAGCAATACAGTTTTACAAAAAAGCAGGAATGCAAATAGAAGGAGAGGACGAACTGAAATACAAGATGATTAAAACAGCAAAATGACCATTTTAGATAAAATTATAGAACGAAAAAAAGAGATAGTCGCTGCGCAAAAAGCAAAAGTGTCGGAAGAGGAATTGCGAGCTTATCCACTGTTTGGCAGGGCTACTTTTTCGCTTGCCGATTCGCTCAACAATCCTAACCGGTCCAATATAATCACGGAATTTAAACGTCAATCACCGTCTAAAGGTGTTATCAACGGCGATGCCGACGTAGTTAACGTAACGAAAGGATATACGCAAGCAGGTTCTGCCTGTTTGTCTGTATTGACCGACACGGATTTTTTCGGAGGGACAAATGAAGACCTAATTGCTGCAAGAGTAAATGAAATTCCAATTTTAAGAAAGGATTTTATCGTTGACAAATACCAGGTATTGGAGGCAAAAGCTATCGGTGCGGACATTATATTGTTGATAGCGGCATGCTTGACTCCGCAGGAAGTAATCGACTTGACGGATTATACACACAGTCTTGGATTGGAAGTTTTATTGGAACTTTATTCAGATGAAGAAGTCGGGCATATTTACGAAAAAGTGGATTTGATAGGCATCAATAACCGAAACCTAAAAACGTTTGAAGTCAATATTCAAAACTCAATTCAACTGTTGCATCTTTTACCGAAAAACAAACCTGTCATTGCGGAAAGCGGCATCAGTCATCCGGAAACAGTTAAGGAGTTGATGGAGGCTGGTTTTTCTGGTTTTTTAATGGGAGAACATTTCATGAAAACAAATAATCCCGCCCAAGCATTTGAAGATTACTACAATGAACTCAAAACACTGATAAATGAAGGTTAAGATTTGTGGTCTGACGCAAAAATCCCAAGTGGAAGCTTTGGCGAAAATGGGCGTGCATTATGCTGGTTTCATTTTTTACCCCAAATCTCCACGTTACGTCCTGCATTCCATGACTGAACCCGAGATAAAAAGTATCGAAGGTCATATTCAAAAAGTAGGAGTTTTCGTCAATGAACAATTGGAGCATCTTATTGAATTGATTGGTTCATGCGGATTGGATATTGTTCAGCTACATGGTGACGAATCGCTGGATTATTGCAAAGCTGCTTCCCAATACGCAAGAGTCATCAAAGCTTTTCAGGTGAAAAACCAAACGGAAATGGAAGAGAAAATCATCCAATACAGGGATTGCGTTGATTTGTTTTTGTTCGATACTCCAAGTCCGAAATATGGTGGCACGGGCGAAAAATTTGACTGGAATACAATAGCCAATATGGAAATAGGTAAACCATTCCTATTGAGCGGTGGAATTTCGGATAAAGATGTCGATATATTGGTAAAATTCAATAGCTTTCCCGTTGCCAAAGACCTGCATGCGATTGACCTAAACAGCAGATTTGAAATCCAACCCGGAGTAAAAAATATCGACGTGCTGGACACTTTTTTGAAACAAATAAAGTCTATGAACAATGCTGAATAACCGTTTTGTAAATACGATATTGGTGACTTGTTTTCTTTTGATTTTTTCCAATATTGGGCAGGCTCAGAGAAGAGTAGAAAAATTGAAATCGGATGAGAGTGTAATGAAATTTGTTAAAAGTTTCTTTTCTAGCATGGAAAAACCAGATCCTGCCTGGAATAATTTTCAGTTAGTGGATGGAATGGAATGGAAAGGGTTATACAATTTGAATTCACGGGTTGAAGATAGTTTGTCTCAAGTAAAAGTAAAGAAATGGGAAACAGCGGATTTCAATTTTGACAAAAAGTTGGATCTGGTGGTTTGTGGCAAGATTCCGCGTAATGGGACCAACCAATATGTTTTACTAGCCATCATAACAAACGAAAACGGAGACTATGATGTAAAATCTCTCGTACCTGAGGAATACCAAACTTACCCTTACTATTTCTCTCTAACGATATTGCCTAAGGTCGGAGTTCCTGCAGTTCGCTTAGTCAAGTGGTTTCCTGATATAAACAATGAGTCTCCCAACGGTTATCCTTTTACAGTCGATACGCTCGGTTTTGCACAAGAATATTTGGTAAACTACAACTCAAAACCTGATTCGGCAGTATTTAAAAAAGTACAATTCGATTATTTACAATCGGATGGAAAGCGTGCTATTGTAAACATTGATAAGCTGAATACGGGAACGACATCACCATTCAAGGTTGTGATTTATAATAAATATAGAGATAGCACGGTAATTGACGGTAAGATTACATTGGACATATATGCGGAACTTCTTTCTCTCATTAACTATGCAGGTTTTAAAGAACTGCCCGACTACTATCAGACTAATACATCCAATAATGGAACCTATGTTTTAGATATATTATATGGAGATGGGACAAAGAAAAAATTAACAGATTATGCCGGAGGAGGTACATATTCTTTGGCTGCAATTTATACATGGCTTGCATGGTTGATTGATTATTCAAGCCAATCCTCATTCTTGCGAAGAGTCGAACAAAAAGGTTATAGGTAGATTTTGTAGCAAACAATAATAATTTATGAGAACGATTTTTTTTATTATTTCTTTTTTTATATGGAATGCATCTTTGGCGCAGAAAAGAGTAGAGCTGCTTTCCAAAGATGAAAGTGTTGTCAAATTCGTCAAAGAATATTTTGACGGTGAAGGACAAAATTGGAAATCTTTCCAATTGGTGGATGGTAAAGAATGGATCGATATGTATAATTTAAATGCATCTTTGAAAGACAGTCTTTCTAATGTTAAATTATCTAAATGGGCTGCAGCAGATCTTAACGGTGACGACAAACTTGATTTAATTGTCTCTGGAAAATTAGTCAATGACTCCGCTGCACCTTTATTTAAATTAATTGTTTTTATGTCACAATCTAGCGATGATCCAGGGATGGATAGATTGTATTATAGAGGAGTTTATAAATGGATAAATGTTATACCCGATCAGCAGGCAACTTATCCGTTTTATTTTTCCATAGCAGATTTACCACATAAAGAAAATAAAGGCTTAACGCTGATAAAGTGGTATCCTGATGTAAACAGGTCAGCGATAAATGCAAATGCTTTTACCATAGATACACTTGAATATTTTCAAGACTATCTCATTAATTTTAATCAAGCACCCATAGATAATAAGCTTAAACATATTGAGTTTGATGCGGTGGTAACATCTGATAATAAAGTTACTGTAATATTGGACAACATCGAAAATAGCTATTCCTATCCTTGCAAAGTTGTGTTTCGCAAATCACCACGAGATTCTATTGCTATTGAGGGAAAAATTGATCGCAAAATATTCGGACAATTGGCAACATTAATTAACCATGCTAAAATTAGAGATTTACCAAATGAGTTTTCTGCTAATGAGGGAGACGAACGGTTGACATCCTTAATCGTAAATTTTGCAGATGGAACTATTAAAAAAATTAAGGACTACTCTGATGGAGGATCATACACATTGTCTGCAATATATTTTTGGTTTCTAAAAATATCAGAATTATTCTATGAAGACATACTTAATAAATACGCTGTTCATGTAAATATTGAACCATCTGATGAATAATAGATAACAAGCACTTATATGGAAAAAATACACATAGACGAACATGGATATTACGGAGAATTTGGCGGCGCTTACGTTCCAGAAATGCTCCATCCCAATGTCGTGGAATTGCAGGAAAACTATCTAAAGATAATGAACGACCCTTCCTTTAAGGAAGAGTTCAATGCTTTGTTGAAAGATTATGTAGGGCGACCATCCCCATTATATCTTGCTGAAAGATTGAGCAAACAGATTGGCGCGCATATCTACCTAAAACGTGAAGACCTTAACCACACGGGCGCGCACAAGATTAACAATGCCATCGGGCAAGTGTTGTTGGCTGAACGGTTGGGCAAAAGAAAAATCGTAGCGGAAACAGGTGCCGGACAACACGGAGTAGCAACAGCTACTGTCTGCGCACTTAGAGGGCTGGAATGTATTGTATTCATGGGATCTCTGGATATTGAACGTCA
>JAATFC010000056.1 GCA_015655435.1 Chitinophagales bacterium
ATTAACAATTCAGCATATTGAATAGTGACAATAGGATGCAGAAAAACAACATCACTAAAAAGAAGATATGTGTCAATCCAGAACGAATGAAACGTAAAGCTCGCTTGATATGGGTCTCCACCGTATTTTCCGAGACTCCCATTTCGCTTGCGATTTCTTTTTGGGAAAAACCGTCTTCCCTTAAGCTATAGGCTAGTCGACATTTTTCTGGTAATTGAGTAACTAAACGACCTAATCTATCCTTGAGCTCTTGAAATTCCAACCATTGTAAAGCCCCGTCATCTTGTTGTTCAGAGATGTCAGAGATATTAACATTAGCTTTGGTCCTAGCTTGAAAATTGATAATTTTGTATTTAAGTGCCACGGCTAGGTAATGGCTTAGCGTACCAGTAATATTTAAGGTTGAGCGCCTATTCCAAAGGTCTAAAAAGATCTCTTGTACCATATTCTCCGCTTCGTGTAGATCTTCTAGTTTCTTGCCACCAACATAAAAAAGTTTGTCCCAATAACGTTTATACAGTTCGGAAAAAGCCTTGTCGTCACTGCTTTTCAACAGTTTCAACAAGGAAAGATCATCATATTGAGTATAAATGGTAGTCATTAATATTTGGTAGAAATAGTCCACCAAATGTAAAACATTTCGAAGAAATGATTAAGACGGTAGATTGCATAAGCAAAATCCCACAGGTAGACACCCGCGGGATTGTTAACACATGAGAGAAAGATTTAGTAAATTAATTTAAATTATGAGTCGTATATTTCATTGGCTCCATGGCCGTAATAATGGCCATCGCCGCAAGCGCATTTACAACAATAAATTACCAAAAAGCCGAGGGAGACGAGTATGGCCTTAAAAGTTCAACCTACACAAAGTTGACTTCATCTTACAATTCTTCATTGTGTACAACCGGCACTAACCAATGCGGATACCGTGTAACTTCATCTGGATCAAGCCATGTAACCGGAAGTTTCAATACCACAGAGGCGTCTACTTATCTTTCCAACGGATGGATAGAACCTATCGGTAGCACACAGGGTGTTTACAGTGGGGATTGAAGACATGATATTTCTTATAGAAACAATAAGAGGTTCCGAGTACACTCCCTATAAAATACAGACAGAACGGTCTTTTGGGACAATTTTGTCTGTATTTTTTAAATGACGGCATCAATCCATAGAACCATCCAATAAAGCCTCCTTTAACATTTTTTCATATTGTAAGGTGAAAACAGGGCTTACGGGATTACTCTCATATATCTTATTGTTTGAAACTATAATCTGCCTTGGATAAGCGTTTATATTATAATGTTTGATTATGGGATGCTCTACGCCTAGTCCAGAAGTATATAAATTCAAGGTGCCCTCATCTGTATATATTCCTCTTTCTAAACTTTTAGTCCATAATTTTTTGTCGTAGTCAATGGAAACCGTAATAAAGACTATATTTTTATTTCCCCGAAATTTCCTGATGAACGGCTTCATGGCCTTTGCCATAGACATACAATTTTCACAACCGGTAAACCAAAAATCCCACACACATACTTTCCCTTTGAAATCCGACAAACCATAATGCTTGCCCGTAGAGTCCATTAGATCAAACGGATAAAAAGGCATTCCCTTACTTTCAGTTTCCTTGATTTTTATTAGTAGATCTTGAATTCTTCTATTGTTTGTGTTCGATATAGCACTGTCTATCAAGAGCATCGCATCTGGTCTTCCAAACCGAAAATTTGAAAAACAAAGAAGCCGGACTTCTTCTTCAATATTAGAGGAATTTGTGTATTTTGAATATTCCTTGTAAATAGATTTAAAATTTATTTTTTTCCCATTTCCTTGGATTTTTTCTTTCCGGCATGCGTCGAGATAGGAACATTCCAAGATATAATCGGCATATAGTGGAATGTCCTCCAGCCTTTTACTGGCATTATTCACGTACGAAATAGCGTCTCTATAGCTTTTGAAATGTTTTAAATAGCTCTCCATAACAGAAGATTTCCATGTATTAATTTGCGTTGTAACGAGAGTTATTCTGTAGGAATACAACAATTCAACCAAAGGTTGCATATAACAATTTGTACGGATCATTTCAGTATATTCCTTTGGCAGAGGAGTGCAACGTTTATTTAGTATAGTTAGTCGCTCCGACATAATTTCTCTTAGCCGATCAAATTCTAGTGCACTTGCCAATTGGTAATTGCCTTTATTTAAATA
>JAATFC010000254.1 GCA_015655435.1 Chitinophagales bacterium
CAACGGCTGCTCGTCAATGACACTCAATATCGGCAAGGGATTGAATCCAATAGGTTTTTCCTGAAAAAGCCGTTTGACTATTCCGGTGTATTTTTTGTTTCGGATGGAAACTTCCACACGGATGCCCAACTGTATTTTGGACAACCATTTGTCAGCAACAATCCAAGTATAGTTTTGGGGTAAATAAAGCGGTACGATGATTTCCGCGTAGGTAATAGAAAAATCATTGGGCAATGCCTGTGAAACCGCTTCTTGCATAAGACGAAGATAAGACGGAAGAAGAAGTTTTGAACATACAAAAAATCAATCCGTATCAATCGAATGCAAAAAACCTTTTTCGGTTTATATTACACTGGTGCAACAAAAGCTATACTAATTTATAAAATGAAGTCGTCCGAAAAACTAATTTTATGAATTGTAAATCTCAATTCCTATATTTATTTAAACAGAAAACAACGAAGCAAAGCAGATTTTCAAATATGTAACTAAAACTCCATGCCTAAATTTTATTTTCTAATTATACCTTTTGTGATATCAACTATTGTGTCAGCGCAAAACAAAGATGCAGACCGTAGCATTAGTAATATTTTGCCACTTAATGGAGACACGTTAATTGCAACAAAATGGAATCAAGGAATTCTATTGACCTATGATGCGGGCAAAACTTGGCAAGAATTGCATCCGAACATGTTATTGAAATTGATAACCATTGACAATAAGGGTACAATATGGGGTTTAAACAGCTGGAGAGGCATCCACGAGAGGTCTTATTCACGTATTTATAAATCGGAAGATAAAGGACGGACGTGGAGTAAAACGGAATTTGATTTGCAAAAGTTTTTCCCGATGGAAATTGTCTCAAAGCCTGGCACTACATTACAAATAACAACAATAGACAAAAAGATATATACTTTAAACGGCGAAAATATTTTGACGGATTGGATATACGACTCGACTGTTTTAGAGCGAAGAAATAAAAATAGAGATGATCATATTAAGGTTTTACGAGGAGACCAAAGGAAAGTTTTATTGCATACAAACTCGAATCTAGACTCCATTTATGTTTCCAAAAATTTGTTCATATTAATATAAACTTAAGAGAAGATACCATTTTTGTACTCGGCAGCATCGGGGAAAAAGCAAATATCTATTACGCATACTTGACAAAAAATAACCATTTAAGAGAATTCATCATTAAAGGTATGAATGCAGGAAGAATCCAGGAGGATCAAAAAGGACGTCGATGGATATTTGGCCAGGATGGCATTTTCTTTTTTTATGACAACAAGTTAAAAAAGCAATATTAAATAGTAACGAACTTCTTTTTAGGCATCAATTCAACCTATTTCTTATCAATTTATTGAAACGCCTATTTAATAATATGGAAACAAGACTCAAACCAATAACAAAACCCGTCCACAAACCGTAAACGCCCCAATGGAAACGGAAACCCAATAGCCAACCAATCGGGATTCCCAATGCCCAATAGGCTACAGCCATATAGGCGGTCGGTGCTTTCACGTCTTTAAGTCCGCGCAACAGACCAACGCCAATAGCCTGTGTAGCATCCGAAATCTGGAATATCGCCGCAAAGATGAATAGCAGCGAAGTCATGTGCACAACTTCCGGTTCTTTATTGAAAAACAAAGGAAGATAATTACGTAAAGCAACGAACAAAATGGCACAAACACATCCGTAAACCAAACCCGTTATGAACGTTGATTTTCCTATCTCTCCAATCTGAAACCAGTCTTTCCGTCCAAAAGCATTTCCGATACGAATAGAAGCTCCCTGAGCCAGTCCCATAGAAACCATGAACGTAAACGCTGCCGTCTGCAACGCAATCTGGTGGGAAGCCAACTCAACGGCACCAAACATGCCTGCCATTATACCTGAAATCGCAAACGCAGCGACTTCCAATATACCTTGCAAACCACTCGGAATTCCGATGTGCAATAGTTCCCGAAAAGTATTCTGGCTCAGATACCATTGTGTTTTACGTTCTTGCATAAAGGGTTTGAACCGCTTATGGAAAAATATAATCAAAGTCAATATAATGAGCACCAGCGTTCTCGTAACCAAAGTACCAATACCCGCCCCTTCTAACTCCATTCTCGGAAAACCAAAATGTCCGAATATAAATGTATAGTCAAACAGTACATTAAGCGGCATGGATGCAATAGAAAGTACCATCGCCGTCTTGGTTAATTCCAGTCCGTCCGTGAACTGTTTCAAAGCAAAAAACAGCAGCATCGGAATGACGGAAAAACCCATCAAACGCAAATATGGTCCTGCCAATAAAGCAACGTCCTTATCCTGTCCCAGATGGAACAATATCGGTTGTATCAGCTCCAATACCAACGAAATTGCCAATGCCGTAATAATCATCAACACAATACCATTGTAAAAATAATGAGCCACTTTTCCTTTGTCTCCACGACCATTGGCGGTCGCCACTGTTTGAGAGATACACATGGACATTCCAATGCCCAATACATAAGGAATATTAAGCACGCTATTGACCAACGCCGATGCTGCTAACTGCTTATAATGTAGGCTTCCAACCATCGCACTATTGATGATACCCAGAGACATCTGGGTAAGTTCGCCCAATATGATGGGCGTCGACAATTTGAGTGTTTTGATTGCTTCCTGTTTCAGCATAAGAGCCGACAAAGCTACGATTTTTTAGGGTAAATTTTGGCAAAACAAAGGAATTAACCATAAGCTAACTTCCATTCTTCAAATCCCAACAACAAGAAAATCAGCTAAATAGGAATCAATATTTTCTATATGTTTTTTTTCAACTAAGAAACTATTAGAAGGTATTTCAGACATCAACTGTTTATAGTTTTGCAGGAATCTTATATATTTTTATCAACCATTTCTGTTTCATAAAA
>JAATFC010000331.1 GCA_015655435.1 Chitinophagales bacterium
AAATATGAAATATTACCAAAAGAACCGAAACGAGGGGAAAAACATTGAGCAGGTGCATAAAAGCATAGTATCAATTGACGAAAATTACAGATTGACGCTGGACTTACAAAAACAACTTAACGGAAACTAAAATCAGTATTCAACCAAGTTTGAGAAATACGATTGAGTTATTATATTCGGCTTTCCACTAACATCCTCAATTGTCCATTGTCCACTAAAATTTGCCTTTTACCTAGATTTTTGCCGAAAGAACATTGAAGCAGCTTATTTTTATAGTAAAATCTGGATATTGAAACTTTGGGACAATATAGGACTGGCTTACCAGACCGTTAAAGGCAATAAGCTGCGTAGTGGCATTACGATTGCCATTATTGCGTTTGGTATAATGGCACTGATTGGCATCATCACGGCAATATCGGCGGTCAATGCCAAGATGATGAAAAGCTTTTCGTCCATGGGTGCCAACGGATTTACGATTATCTACAAAGACAGAAACCGATTCGGCAACGACGACGATGAACGTTCCGAAAAAACGGTAGACAGCAAGAAAGCTAAAAAGTCCAACCTAGACAAAATCATTACGCTCCAAGAAGCCGAAAAATTCAAGGAAAACTATCATTTTCCTGCTGTTGTGAGTTTGGCATTGGACGGGACGGGCAGCCGTGAGATACATTTTCAAAACAAGAAAACCAACCCCAACGTTTCCTTCAGCGGTATTGATGAGAACTATCTTGAAGTCAACGGATTTTCCATTGCTGCGGGTCGCAACCTCAACAAAATGGACGTGAGCAGCGGACGCGATGTCTGCGTATTGGGCAATGATGTAGCAGCCAAACTTTTCGGGGAAAATACCAAAGACAAATGTGTTGGTAAGACTATCAGCATCGGAAGCAAGCCTTATCTGGTTGTCGGATTATTGGAGGCAAAAGGCTCAGGTGGATTTGGCAGCAAAGACAACCTTGCCATGACTTCTTACAACAATCTGCGGCGTAGCAATTCCGCGTCCTCACCTTCTTTTTCGATTGGGATTCTCTGTAATACGGTCAATGATATTCCGCCGGCAATTGGCGAGGCAAAAGCTGTTTTCCGCGGTGTACGCCGTTTGACTCCCACAGATGACGACAATTTTACGGTCAACAAAAGCGACAAGATGGCTCAGACCGTCATCGGAATGATGGGTAGCCTACAAGGAGCGGCAGCGGCTATTGGTGTAATTACACTCATCGGTGCAGCCATCGGACTGATGAATATCATGTTAGTTGCTGTCAGTGAACGTACCAAAGAAGTAGGACTTGTGAAAGCCATCGGCGGCAAGAGCAGCAATATCAAACAACAGTTCCTTTTCGAATCGACATTCATAAGCATCATGGGCGCAATTTTTGGCATTATATTGGGCATTATTGTAGGCAATATTGTTTCCATCTCATTGGGCGTCGGATTTGTCGTTCCTTGGGGTTGGATTGTTTTCGGTATATTTATTTGTACACTTGTTGGTCTGGCGGCGGGAGCTTATCCTGCGAGAAAAGCTTCCAAACTTAATCCTATTGACGCATTGCGCTATGAGTAGTCGCGGTTCTTGATTTTCTATAATTCCAAAACGTTCTATTGGCAACTGCATAATTTAATATCTATGAAAAAAGCCGTTTTCTTTTTTGCTTTCATCATTTTCTGTCAATATGGATTCGGACAAGGAAATGCAAAATATTTTGAGCTTGCCAACCAAGCGTGGAAACTATACGAAGCTAAAGACTATCTGCAATCTGCACAGACTTATTCCAAAGCGTTTAACCTTTCGGGAAAGGGTCTTGTTCAAGATCGATACAATGCGGCTTGTTCTTGGTCGCTCGCCAATATAAAAGATTCGTCCTTCGCCGAGCTGTTTAGAATCACTCAAAAAGGAACTTACAATGATGTGGACCATCTCACGACAGATTCGGATTTGTTTTCGCTGCATTCGGATAAAAGATGGGCGGAAGTTGTCGCGGCCGCAAAAATTAATAAGGAAAAGGCAGAGCACTCCAGAAGAAATTTACCTACCAATAAGAATTAGGATATTTTACCATGTCAATCCATAAAAAAAGAGCCTTTCGGCTCTTTTTTTATGGATTATCCTGTTTCGGAGGTTGTTGGTCTTTTGGAGGTTGGTTATTGTTGGGTCTGAAAGGTTTTAGGTTGTTGCCGTCACCTTTAGGTCCGTTGTTTGGGCGATTGTTGTTGGGTCGCTGTTCACGCGGTTCGTTACGTCTTTCCGGAGGACGGTTGTTGTTGTTTTGTGGACGTCCATCGTTTGTCCTTTGCGGAGCACCCGTATTGGATTTATCCTTCTTTCTTTCGAAATAAGAATTGTTCTTTCCCGTATTGTTGTTACTAGGATTATTGTTATTTCTATTGGAGGCATCAACAGGTTTTCTGTTGTTATTGTTGT
>JAATFC010000010.1 GCA_015655435.1 Chitinophagales bacterium
CTTAACAAGGACGTTATGTTTATGACACTTGCACCCAATACCTTTCGGACGCCGATTTCTTTCGTCCGTTGTTCCGCTGTGTACGCTGCAAGTCCAAACAATCCCAAACAGGAAACAAAAATCGCCAAGACAGAAAAAAGTAAAGAGACTTTGGATGTAACCTGTTCGGATGCATACAATGCAGTCAAATAGTTATCCAGAAATGTATAGTCAAAACCAGCGTTAGGTGCGGCATTTTTAAACGCAGATTCCAATTGCTTCATAGTTTGTGGTAGAGCCGCAGTATGGAACCTTACGAGTATATTATTGTAACCCTCCGGGGCCTGATTAGCTTTGTAATACAAGTAAGCGCCAACTGGTTTTCTCAAAGATTCATAGTTGAAATTCGCCACGACTCCGGTAATTATAGTCTTTGAGAATCCCATGGCACTGATTTCTTTACCCACAGCCTGTTCAGGTGTATAACCGAGATAATCCGTACAGACCGTATTAACAACAGCATAGATAACAGTATCTGTTTTAGGCAAGCTTTCGGGCAACGTAGTTCCTGCCAATAATTTCATCCCAAGTGTATTGAGCGTATGAGCATCCGCATTACAAGTTTTTAAATCCAATCCGTTTTTATCTTCACTGGTTTTATACAAGGAACGGCCACTCGTTCCGCCTCCAGGCATAGCCTGTACGGCAGTAACATCCGTCACGGCACCCACATTTCTGAAATTATTTTTCAACGCTTCAAATTGCTGCTTGTTTTCAATGCCACTTAGACCGATAGACACAATACCATTAGGTTGAAACCCCAAGTTTTTATTGCTTATATATTTCATCTGTTCGGAAACGATAACAACCACTATAATCAACACTACTGAACACGTAAACTGCAACACGACCAGACCTTTTCGGAACACTATATCCACTATATTTTTGGCTATTTTTTTCTGCATCAGTGCCAGCGGACTAAAAGACGACAGTATCAACGCAGGATAACTGCCCGCAATCACCGTCACAACTAACCAAAGTGCTAGCATTCCCACAAGTATATCTACCGAATACAATCCACTAAACACCAAATGCCTTCCCGTAGCATAATTAAACAGGTAAATACCCCCAAAAGACATTACATAGCCAACCAAAACTGCAAGTAACGCTATAAGTGAAGTTTCTGCGTAAAAACGTTTGACCATTTGTCCTCTGGATGCTCCAAGCGTCTTGTTGATACCAACTTCCTTGGCCCGTTTCTCGCTTCTTGCGGTGGACAGGTTCATATAATTGATACAGGCAATAAACAGGATGAGAAAGCCGAGCAATGCAAGGTTCCTAACCTCTTTGATATCGCCGGTATGCGAACTGTAACCTTCCGAGAAACCTTCAGAATGTAAATGAATATCTTTTAAGGCTTGCAATTGCAAACTGAACCAACGGTCATCTTTGGCAATATTTTTATTTTCCAAGACATTCAGTTTTTGGTCAACTACATGAATATCCGCACCGTCATTCAACAGGCAATAAGTTTCAAAACTCGCATTGCCCCAGGATTCGGATTGATTGAACCCGCTGGACAGAAAAGTAGCCACCATATCGCAGTCAATCGTACTTGTGTAAGGCAATGTTTTGTAAATACCTGTCACGGTCATTAAGTTTTTATTATCGATCGAAATCGTTTTGCCCATGGGATCCTGCTTGCCAAAAATCCGCTCGGCTGCCGCCTGGGAAATCACGATCATATTAGGTTTGGACAGAGCGGTTGTCGGATCTCCGCTGACAAATGGCACATCAAATATTTTAAATATATCGGGATCACACCAATACAAGCCTTTTTCCACAAAAGTATTTTCCCCCACTTTCAATGATGCCGGACTTCCGAAACCATTTTTCAACATACGTGCCGCATATTTTATGTCAGGAATCTCTTTGACGGCACTCGGCGCGACTGCATTGGGAACATTTGCCCATGTCTCGCTAGTTTCCATGTGCGTGCCTGCAATGGTTTTTAAGTTGATACGATAAATATGCGCGTTGTTTTTATACATACTGTCAAATCGTAACTCTTCTATCACGAATAAAAACAATGGAATACAAATGGCAATGCCAATTGCAAGTCCGGCAATATTCAATATACTGAACAATTTATTTGCCCTAATATTCCGCCAAGCAATTTTGATGTAATTTTTGAACATAGCTGTTTTTAATTAGGAATGAAGAATTATGGTTTTTGAGATTTTATTCTGATCTCAAACTCTTGACAGGATTAGAACGGGCAGCGCGAATTGCCTGAAAACTGACAGTAACAATTGTCACGACTACGCTTCCTAATATAGCTATCACAAAAATCCACCAAGAAATATGCGTTCTATACTCGTATTTATTCAACCAATCAGTAAGAAACAACCATGCGATAGGAATAGATATAATACTGGAAATTATTACTAATCTCAAAAAATCAACTGAAAGCATTCCCCATAGATTTAGCACGGATGCTCCCAATACTTTGCGTACACCAATCTCTTTAGTACGTTGTTCCGCTACAAAAGATGATAGCCCAAACAAACCCAAACAGGAGATAAATATTGCCAATACAGCAAAGAAGGTCGCGAGATTACCAATACGTTGTTCGTCCATAAACTTCTTAGCGTATTCTGTATCTGCGAACGTGTATTCAAACGGAGACCCCGGATTATATTTTTTGAAAACAGACTCAATTTTTGGAATAGCAGAAGACATGGTTATATTTTGCTTGACACGTAGCACAATAGTATTGATCCAATTGGGATTCAAAAAGAAAATAGTGGGTTTTATAGGTGTATAAGGAGACTCCATGACCATATCTTTTATAACCCCGACAATAGTAAGCGATGAGTTGTCTTGTCTTATTTTTTTACCTACAATATCCTTCATCCCCATTATTTTAACGGCCGCTTCATTCAATACGACAGAAGAAGAGTCGGAAGCAAAATCCTTAGAAAAGTCACGACCTTCTTTAATCTGCCAACCAATAGTTTTTCCAAAATCGGCCGTGCATCTAATAACACCAAAGGACTGTAATCCATTGGAATTTGGACTATCCCAGGAAAATCCAATAGTGTTACTATTAATGTTTGTTGTAGGACTTGAGGACTCTGACATATTTTCAACCACTCCAGTTGCCAATAAATCGTTTCTGATAGCATCATAATGGCCATATAAATCCGGCGTTGACATATCTATCATCATTAGACCTTCTCTTGTGTAACCGACAGGTCTATCTTTGCTAAACTGAATCTGTCGGAAAACGATAATCGTACCGATAACCAATGATATGGAAACAGTAAATTGTATTACCACCAAGACTTTCCTAGGAAGTGAAGCAAATCGACCAAGACGAAAAGTACCCTTTAAAACCTTTACAGCATTGAATCCTGACAGATAGAAAGCCGGATAGCTACCAGACACAAACCCCGTAAATAACGTAAAGACCAATAATGACAACCAAAACCAAACATTTGCCCAAGGAACCAATATGTTTTTGTCAGAAAGAGAATTGAAAAAAGGCAATAAAACCACTACCAGAATAATCGCAACAATAAGAGATAGTAAAGACACAACCATCGACTCTGAAAGGAACTGTTTTATCAACTGCATTCTTTGCGAACCGATAGCCTTGCGGATACCGACTTCTTTTGCACGTCGCTCGCAGCGGGCCGTACTGAGATTCATAAAATTGATACATGCCAGCAACAACACAAATATCCCGATAGTGCTAAAAAGATAAACGTATTGGATGCTTCCACCAGATTGGCGACCATTTTTATATTCGTTATGCAGTCGCCAGTCTATCATACCCAGCAAACCATTCCTCTCGTCTCCGTCTATTGCAATGTTCTTATGTGAGACTGCAACTTTTGCAATCTTCTTTTCGACAGCAGCAATGTCTACATGCTGATTTAGCTGCACATAACATTGAAAAGAATGGTCATTCCATTCCGTTTGCGCTCTTTTTAACCAATCCTCAGTATTGACGTACTTTATCCACGGAAGCAAAATATTAGTTTCGTAAAGTGTGGAGTTATGCGGAAAATCATCATATACCCCAGCCACGTTGAATACTTCCTTATTGTTCCATTTAATCATTTTCCCCATCGGATTGTCATTGCCGAATAAGGTTCTTGCAGTAGATTTATTTATAAAAATAGACGAAGGGTCTCCTAGTGCATTAATGTTTCCATTTAACATTTTCAGAGAAAACATAGAAGGAAAAGAAGATTCTACCCACATACCATGTGCAGTTATTTTCTTTTCTCCTACGGCAAGTATATGCCCAAAGTTCCAGGACGCAAGCGAAACATATTTAAAATCGCTAGCATATTTCGTACGCAATTCATTTCCAATGGGAATACCAACCGCATCGACTGTTGCTACGCTTTTATCAGGCATGATAAAATGCGTTTTGACCTGTGCAATGGTTTTATAATTGTCAAAATTTCTATTATAGGATATCTCATCCCACACCCAAAATGCAATCAGCAACGCTACAGCCATGCCAATAGACAAGCCAAGTATATTGATGAGAGAATATACCTTATTTCTAAGAAGGTTTCGCCAGGCTATTTTTATATAATTTCTAAACATGATGTTTGAATTATGAACTGAGAATTATGAAATAAGAATAATCGTTTCTGTATTATGCTTTACGCCAAAACTTAAAACTCATTACTTAAAACTTATAATGCCCTCACTCCGACCTCAGGCTCTTGACAGGATTAGAACGAGCAGCCTTGATAC
Organism: Chitinophagales bacterium; assembly: GCA_015655435.1. Lineage (GTDB taxonomy): Bacteria > Bacteroidota > Bacteroidia > Chitinophagales > Chitinophagaceae > Rhizosphaericola. The sequence continues at coordinate 4,759 of JAATFC010000010.1, forward strand.
CGTAATAACTAACTGACATAATAGTGATAGCTATCGTAATTAGTGAGCATGCAACGAAAAGCCACCACGGAATATTGGTACGATATTCATATTGTGTAAGCCAACGGTGCATACAGCCATACGCCAAAGGAATCGCAACCGCACACGCGATGGTAACCAATATTATAAATTCTTTTGAGAGCATCAACCACAGATTGGAAACGCTCGCGCCCAATACTTTTCGGATACCAATTTCCTTTGTTTTCTGTTCTGCTACAAATCCGGTCAAGCCAAGCAGCCCCAATGCATTGAGTATAACAGCAAAAATGGAAAAGTATAGTGCCAGATTCCCAACTCGTTTCTCGTCTATAAATTTTTTCGCGTAGTCCTTATCGACGAATGTATAGTCAAACGGCACATTCGGGATGTATTTTTTAAAAACCGCTTCCGCAGTCTGAAGAGAACTTTGCACATTCTTAGCCGGATTTAACTTCATCAATAGAAAATTCGCATTTTCATAGTCTAGAAAGTAAAAGCAATGAAGAGAATTTACATAAGGAGAGGTTGACACGACATCTTTCACGACCCCAATAATCGTAAATGGATTTGCATCTCCGCCCCAGCGGACAGTTTTTCCAATCGGGTTCTTTATTCCCATATATTTTACGGCAGCTTCATTGATAATTATATTGGAGGTGTCTTTTTTGTACTCCCGTGAAAAATCACGCCCTGCAACGACCTTCCATCCTATTAGGTTGCCATAGTCATGTGTGACACGTATAATACCAAAATCAAGGCTAGTATTTTGACCTTTCCCATCCCATGTGAAACTATTGCTACTGGAGTAAATACCTGTTAATGGCGACGAAGATTCTGCCATCTCTACCACAGCTCCACTCCGCAAAAGTTCATTTCTAAATAAATCATATTTACCATAAAACTCTGGTGTTGTCATTTGGAAACTGAACAATCCATTCTGGTCATATCCCAATGGTCTTTTTTGTACATGGTTTATTTGTAGATAAACTACAACAGTTCCTATTATCAAGATTGTGGAAACTGTCAATTGTAAAACGACCAATACCTTTCTAGGTATCGTTGCAGATTTCCCTAATCTAAATGTACCTTTCAAAACTTTTATAGGCTTGAATGACGATAAAAACCAAGCAGGATAACTACCTGCCAACAACGTCGTCAAAGAAATAAACACCAACAAAGCCATCCAGAAAAATATATTTCGATAAGGAATCTGCATGCTATGCCCTGTCAATTGGCTAAAGAATGGTAGCAAAACTATAGTCAGCAACAATGCAACTATAGACGCCAAGAAAACCGAAAGGAGGGATTCCATGTAAAATAATCGAACCAATTGTGGACGGTCAGAACCTAAAGTCTTTCTTATGCCGACTTCTTTTGCACGCTTTTCAGAACGAGCCGTACTCAGGTTCATAAAATTGATGCAGGCCAAAAGCAAAACAAAAATCCCAATAATAGCAAACAAACGAACATATTCAATCTGTCCTCCGGACTGTTTACCATTTTCAAAATGGTTTCTTAAATACCAGTCTTTCATCGGCAAAAGAAAAATAGCCGGTTTAAATGAATTAACATCTTTGTCCGCATGGCGATACTTGGCATCTTTTATCTTTCGGGAAATATCGGATACGATTCGGTTTGGAGCCAGTTGTGCAAAAACCTGAAAGGAATTGTTGCCCCATTCCTGATGATTTTTGGCATCTAGTATCCACTGTTGCTCACTTACCAACAAATCCCAAGGCGCAATAAACATCAAGTCGCTAAATGTAGAGTTTGTTGGCAAGTCTGCATATACACCTACTATCTGAACTATTGACTTTCCATCCAACTTGATTGTTTTGCCCAGTACATCATTACTACCAAACAAGGATTTCGCAACAGAATGAGAAACTAGTATTGCATGAGGGTCATTCAGTCCTCCGTAATTCCCGCTAATCATTTGCAGGGAAAGCATTGCATCGACATCAGAACTCATATAGTTGCCATTGAAAGAAACATTTTTTTCCTTATAGGACAATATATGTGATTGCGTCCAAGAGGCATTGACTATATATTGAAAATCATTGCCGTATTCATTTCTCAATACATCTGATAATGGATACGGTTGGTATGAGTTGGTATGCGTTACGCCATCAAATGTCTGGTTTTGCATCAATTGTACAATAGAATTATAGTTTTTAAAACTCTTATTGTACGACAATTCTCCATAAACCCAAATACCAATCAACATAGCAACAAGCATCCCTAACGCCAAACCCACTATATTGATAACGGATGATGTCTTATTGCGAACAATATTCCGCCACGCTGTTTTTAAATAATTTTTGAACATAGCTGTTGTTAATTAGGAATGAAGAATTATGAAAAAGTTATTCCGACCTTAAACTCTTGACAGGATTGGCTCGTGCGGCACGTATTGCCTGAAAACTCATAGTAAGAATCGTGATAAGCAATGCGAGAATACTACTTACTAAGAAAACACCTATACTTATATGAATACGGTAATCATAATTCTGTAGCCAATTATTTAAAAAATAATAAGAAACCGGTATCGCTATCAAACAACTAATACCTACCAATACTATAAAGTCTTTGGACAAAAGCAACCATATTTGTTTCACGGAGGCTCCCAATACTTTTCTGACGCCAATCTCTTTTGTCCTTTGTTCCGCCGTATAGGCGACCAAACCAAACAAACCGAGGCACGATATCAATATGGCAAGCGTGGCAAACAAACCAGCCAGCTTTCCTATTAGAAGTTCAATATGAAATTTTGCATCGTATTGCTCATCCGAGAAATTGTAACTATAGGGGAATGCAGGATTGTATTTATTAAATATATTGGTTAACTGAGCTACTGCGTCCTGTGTAGTGACTCTTGGAGACAAACGATAGATTAGACAATTTCTCGGTTTCGGGTCACATAAAAACATAGTCGGGTCAGCAGATTTGAATGGAGATGACATTAATGCATCTTTCACAACGCCAACAATAGTGAAATTCTGTCCCTGCCATTGTATTCTTTGTCCTACAGGATTTTTTATTCTCATTTTGTTAATGGCTGCTTCATTAAACAAGACACTGGTACTATCATATACACCCGAAAAGTTTCTCCCGTTGAGCAGATTCATATTTAAGGTTTTCAAATAGTCATCATTGGTAACCACTGTACCCATTTCAATTGTTTCGCCAGCCATCTTGCCCGGCCATTGCTCGACGTCAGAATGCCACCAAATATCCGTAGCAGGACTAGTCGCTGTGGTTACAGATGCGACAATACCCTTTTGAATCATTTCATCCTTCAGTGCATTAAAATTTTTACTCAGGTCATCATTCATATTGGTAATCATTAACCTATCCAAGTTGTAGCCTTTGGGGCGAGTCTTTGCATATTGTATTTGTTGGAAAATGATTATTGTACTTACTATTAACGCAATCGAACAACTGAACTGAATGACCACCAATATCTTTCTTGATAGTGAAGATTTACCACCATTTAATGCACCCTTTAATACTTTGGCTGGGTTAAAAGATGAAAGATATAATGCAGGTCTACTGCCTGCCAACAATGCTGTCAATAATAAACAACCAAACATTATCAACCAAAAGTAAACGTTGTTGAAGGGAATGGAAATTTTGGTCTCCGTCAGATTATTGAAGAATGGCAGCATTATCCATACAAGTAAAATGGCAAAAACAAACGCCAGCAAAGTAATTACAAATGCCTCGAGTAGAAACTGTATAACCAAATCACTTTTTTTCGAACCAATGGCTTTACGTACTCCTACTTCTTTCGCTCTACTTTCAGAACGAGCGGTAGTAAGATTTATGAAATTGATACAAGCTATTATCAATACCAGAAAACCGATGATTGAAAACATTTTTACATATTCCAAAAAACCGCTTGTATCCTTACCATTTATATAATTAGAATACAAATGCCAACGTGAAATAGGCTGAAAAGTAATAAAGGAATTCATCGCATTGCTATTGTCCGTTTCCGAATGCTCTATATTCTTTATCTTCTGAGCGACTTGTACATAGTCCGTATTGGCTTTTAGCTTCACAAATATTTGTTGACTATTCTGACTATAACTGCTTAGCCCATCCTTTCTTATCTGTGGATTTGTGGCATATTTGTAGGAACTAGGAACTATATAGTCAAATCCGAAACTTACATTTTGTGGTAAGTCTTTTAAAATACCTGTTACTTTCAAATTGTTTGTATTGTCAAAACGTACAAGCTTATTCATAGCATTGTCATTACCAAATAGCGACTTCGCTAAAGATTCAGTAATGACAATCGAATACGGGTCAGCAAAAACATTATTTGCATTACCCTCAACGAAAGGATACTGAAAAATTTTTAAAATATCCGTTCCAGAAATTGCACCTTTTAGATATAATTTTTTATCTCCGACAACCAAACCGTGATTGGCTGTCCAGTCGCTTTCTGCTACGTATTCTATCTCTGGAATCTGCGTGCGTAATGCCTCTGCAAGTTTGAGTGATGAAGCTAGAAAAGTAAGCGTATCGCCATTACTATTGTAGTTTCTTTGAACTCTATAAACGGATTCACTTTGTGGCAGGAATCTATCATAAGAGTACTGATAATACACCCAAAGCCCAATTAATAGCGCAACCGACATACCAACAGAAAGACCCAAAATATTTAATAGGCTATAGCCAAAAGTCTTGGAAATATTCCGCCAAGCGGTTTTTAGATAATTTTTGAACATGTTTTACATTTAAAAATGAAAAATGGTTATTCAGTCCTTAAACTCTTGACAGGATTGGCTGTTGCTGCTCTGAATGTCTGAAAATAAATTGTCAGAAATGCAATTAACAATGCCGCAACACCCGAGATAAAAAACACATACCAGCTAATGCCTATCCTATATTGATAATCCTGCAGCCATCCACGCATCAACCAATATGCCAATGGAAACGCGACCAAACAAGCAATACCGACAAGCTTTATAAAATCCTTCGACAATAATGCAATGACAGAATGAACAGATGCGCCCAACACTTTTCGCACTCCGATTTCTTTCGTTCTTTGTTCGGCAGTAAAAGCAGACAGTCCAAACAATCCCAAACAGGAAATGAAGATAGCTAGGCCGCCAAACAGTGTCGCAAGTGTTCCTACAAATCGCGTCTGTTCAAATTTTTCATTGAAATCAGCATCCAAAAAACGATAGTCAAACGGTTTGCTTGGATCCACGTTTCTAAATATATTTTCTAGTTTGTTCAGCGTCGACTGAAGGTTAGTTGTGGGTTGTAGTTTCACATAAATCTTATTGACCCAACTAGCATCGTGAAAAAAGATTAAA
>JAATFC010000035.1 GCA_015655435.1 Chitinophagales bacterium
AGTAGGCAATGTCGCGTAGAAGGTATCTTCCTGCACTGTCCTGAACTGTTCCATCAGCATTGGCTGTATAGTCTTCCACTGGTCATAACGCAGGTTGTCCACCAATATGAAAAAAACAGGAGCTTCCTTTTTCTTAAGTAAAGGGAACAACTTGTTTTGCAGTAAAGTATGGCTCATCACGGGCGCATCGCCGTCTTTTGCATACAGCCAGTCCGCATAGTTGCGCATGATATATTTGGCAAATTCCGTATTGGCTTCTTTTTTTTGCGAAAGAAAAACTTCCATCATTTCTGCACTGTTGGATTTTTCCATTTCCAGTTCCCAATATTCCAATTTTCGGTACACATCCATCCATTCGTTATAGTCCAGGCTACCGTTTAATGCCATGAACAATTGTCCAAATTGCTGTTGGTATGCCGACGTTGTTTTTTCTGAAACTAGGCGTTTATTGTCCAATAGTTTTTTCAGTGAAAGCAATACCTGGTTTGGATTTACGGGCTTGATGAGATAATCTGCAATCTGGCTGCCGATTGCCTCGTCCATCAAGTTTTCCGTTTCGTTTTTGGTTATCAATACGACAGGAAGCGAGTGATGTATTTCTTTCAGTTGCGAAAGCGTATCCAAACCGCTCATCCCCGGCATCGATTCATCCAACAAGACAATATCTGGCGGCGTTTCTCTCAATTTTTCCAAAGCGTCAAAGCCATTGGTATAGGTCTCTACTTCGTATCCTTTTTGTTCCAAAAACATCTTTTGTGAACGCAGGCTGTCAATCTCGTCATCAATCCAAACTATTTTACCTAATGGCATATATTAATCCTTTTTTTATTCAGCGAATCACACAAAGTACGCTATTGTTGCGGACAATGTAAAAAGCGAAAAGTTAAAAGTAGCAGGTATGAACCTAAATGCAGCTAATCTCTTGCTATGGAACGCTAACATATTTTAATCAACAAAATTTTCAAGTTGCGATTTTCTTCTAGCTTTGCGCAATAATAAATACAACTCCGCGTATGGCCGACGGAAAGCAGAGCAACAAAGAAATCTTCCGCAAAATCGTTAACGACCCTGTCCACGGTTTTATCACGATTGACGACCCTGATATTTTCGAAATCATTGCCCATCCATACTATCAACGCCTTCGCCGTATCCGGCAGATGGCTCTTGCGCCGCTTGTCTATCCCGGTGCTGTACACACTAGATTATTGCATTCGTTGGGTGCTTACCACTTGATGTGTCGAGCCATTGACGAGTTGCGGGACAAAGGAACTGAGATTAGCGAGGAGGAAGAATTTGCCGTGAAAGCCGCCATATTGTTACACGATATTGGACATGGACCTTTCTCGCACGCACTGGAACATTCCTTGATAAAGAGCATCAGCCACGAGGAAATCAGTCTGAAAATAATGCAGTTCCTCAACAAGGAAATGAACGGAAAGCTGGATCTGGCTATCCGCATTTTTGCAGACCAATACGACAAACCTTTTTTGCATCAGTTAATCAGCGGCCAAGTCGATATGGACCGCCTAGACTATCTGTCGCGGGACACTTATTTTACAGGCGTAAGTGAAGGCGTTATTGGTTACGATCGTATATTACAGATGTTGGTCGTCAAAAACAACCAGTTGATGATTGAGGAAAAAGGAATCTACAGTATTGAGAAATTTCTCATCTCCAGAAGACAGATGTATTGGCAGGTGTACATGCACAAAACCGTATTGGCAGCAGAAAAAATGCTTGTCAAAATCATGTTGCGAGCCAACGAACTCTATTCGCAAGGAGACAAAAATCTTGCTATTGGTTCGCCTTTGGATTTTTTCCTGGATGGATTTGAGGGAGATTTGCAGGAAGAGGAACTAGAACTTTTCTGCCAACTAGACGACAACGATATTATTTTTTCCGTAAAAAAATGGAGCCAGCATCCCGATCCCGTCCTGTCCATATTGAGTAAAAACCTGCTCAACCGCAATCTCCTGAAGTGCGTTATACAGGGCGACCCGATAGAACCGGAACTTGCACAGACAAAAAAACAGGAGCTGAAAGAAGCGACAGGTTTTTCTGATGAACTATTGGACTTTTTTGTATTTACTGGAAAAGCTACCAATACTATCTACAAGCCTGCAGACGAAAGCATCAAGATTCTTTTCAAAAACGGAAAAGTCAAGGATATTTCAAAAGTGGACAATGCACTCATTTCCAAAACCATTTCCGCTCCGGTGGAAAAATACTACATCTGCTATCCTAAAAAATCCCAAATGGAAAAGCTGAAAAGCCTATCGTAACATCCGCACATTGACAACATGCCAGCCCAAAGTTCGATCGACGTAATTTGAGCCTGTTACTCAGAAAGCCTATATTTGCCGCCAATACAAACCGGAATGCAAAGACGCTTTCCGGTTCAAATAAAGTTAAATGCAATTTACCGCAGAGCAAATAGCGCAATTGATTAACGCGACAATAGAAGGAAATTCGCAGATTGTCGTTACCGGATTCGGCAAGATTGAAGAAGCTAAGGAAGGCGAGCTCAGTTTTCTTTCCAATCCTAAGTATGAAGATTTTCTTTATACGACTGGCGCTTCTTTGGTAATTGTAAACGACAGTTTGGTATTGAAACAACCTGTGAAAGCCTCTTTGCTGCGTGTCGCAGACGCATACGCCGCATTTGCCATATTATTGGACGCTTATTCCAAGTTACGCGTTTCACATTTAAAAGGTATTGAAGAAGGTAGTTTCGTCCACCCCAACGCACATATTGGCGAAAACGTCTATATTGCTCGATTTGCCTATATAAGCGCAGGCGCGGTCATTGGAGACAATGCCATTATTTATCCAGGAGTTTTCATTGGTGAAAAAGCAAAAGTTGGGAAAAATAGCATTCTCAATGCCAATGTCTCACTGTACCACGATTGTATAATTGGCGACAATGCTATTGTTCATGCGGGAGCAGTGATTGGATCGGATGGTTTTGGTTTTGCACCTAATCCGGACGGGACATATACCAAGGTTCCACAAATAGGTATAGTTCATATAGGCAACAACGTAGAGATTGGAGCCAATACAACGATTGACCGTTCGACGATGGGAGCGACTATCATCCACGACGGAGTCAAGATAGACAACCTTGTACAGATTGCACACAATGTCGAAATTGGTAAAAATACAGCTATCGCGGCACTTGCTGGCATTAGCGGCAGTACCAAGATTGGCAAAAACGTCATTATGGGTGGACAGTCTGGAACTGCTGGGCATATACAGATTGCCGATTTTACAAAAATAAACGGACAAAGCGGTGTTGGGAAAAGTATCACGACACCAGGCACTTCTGTTACCGGCACTCCTGCATTTGACTATGTTCCTATGCTTAAAGCACAAGTGATAGCAAGAACATTACCAGATATGGAAAAAAGGCTAAAAGCACTGGAGCTTGAACTTGCTCAATTAAAAAACCAGCTTTAACACTACAATACTCAAAAATATTTTTTCAAAACAGCTATCTACAATGGAATTAAACTTTAATCCTGACAAACAGCATACAATTGCGGCGGACATTTCCCTGGAAGGTGTGGGACTACATACCGGAGCCCATATCAAAATCACTATTTCCGCAGCAAATACCAATGAAGGATTTCAGTTCAAAAGAATAGACCTAGACGGGCAACCGATAGTAAAAGCTGATTGCGATAAAGTGGCTGACACAAGTCACAATACGACTATCCAACAAGGAGACGCGAAGGTCTCCACAATTGAACATCTATTGGCAGCGTTGGTTGGCTCTGGCGTGGACAACGCAATAATCAGCCTGAATGGACCAGAAGTGCCTATATTGGACGGAAGTGCGCAACCATTTGTTGACGCTATCACTAAAGTCGGTATAGTCGAACAAGATGCCGAAAAAATATGGTATGAAATCAACGAACCCATTGTTTTCAAAGACGATGCAACCGGTACAACAATAACTGCGCTCCCTTGCGACCATTTTTCGGTTACATCTCTGATAGATTTTAAAAGTCCGGTATTGGGTTGCCAGTTTGCCACTTTGGAAAACATTGCAGAATTCAACACGGAGATTGCCAATTGCAGAACCTTTACTTTTTTGCATGAAATCGAACCGTTACTGAAAAACAACTTAATCAAAGGTGGTGACCTGGACAATGCAGTTGTGGTAGTTGACCGACCTGTCTCATCCGAAACGGAAGGACATTTGCGTTCTCTGTTCAAAAACCGAGAAGGCGTACAGATTCCCGAAAAAGGTTATCTCAACAACAGCGAACTCAGATACTTCAACGAACCAGCACGTCACAAGTTATTGGACATTGTAGGTGATTTGGCTTTAATAGGTTATCCAATAAAGGCAAAAATCATTGCCAACAAACCAGGGCACAAAAGCAATGTAGCTTTTGCAAAAGCGGTCAAACAATACATCAAAAAAACAAAACAGAATCAAGGCATTCCTGTTTACGATGCTACAAAAGCTCCTGTTTACGATTATGCCGGCATTGAAAAAACATTGCCGCACCGATATCCGTTCTTGTTGGTGGACAAAATCATCGATCTGTCTGAGCACCATATTGTCGGCGTTAAAAACGTTACGTTCAACGAACCATTTTTTCAGGGGCATTTCCCAGGAAATCCAATCATGCCAGGCGTTTTGCAGATAGAAGCTTTGGCACAAACGGGTGGTGTACTATGTATCAATTCAATGAATGATGGAGCTCAATACGATACTTACTTCCTTAAAATAGACAACTGCAAATTCAAACAAATGATTCGCCCCGGCGATACCCTTTTACTCAAGATGGAACTGAGCGCGCCTATCAGACGCGGCATCTGCGAAATGCACGGAAGCGTCTACGTAAATGGGAAATTGGCTGCCGAAGCCGATTTGGTAGCACAGATTGTCAAAAGAAAGCAAGATTAATCCATTTTAGGGAAACAATGTTACAACATTGACTTATTCTTGTTTTTTCAGATTATCTTTGTGGATTGAAATGCAGACAGAACGATTATTGAATATTAATTACAGCGACCATGCCATCAACGGCATGGATTTACTCTTTAAACAGGAACGTCAGATGCCAGACACGGTGGACGTTTCCATTTATAGGTATGATGCGCGTGATGTTGCAGGAAATCGTCCTGACCATGGTCTTATCAACTATTACAACAGCAGTACTCCTGCCAGACAGAACAAGTCGCTGAGTCTTAAATTCTGTCTTTACGGCAACCGTTATTGTGACAAGGACTGTAAAAGATGTTCCAATCGGGACGAATGCCAGACCATTGACCTTTTCGAGTTTCGGTTCAATCCGTTTTTTTTGAAAAAAATGGTGCCCAATACTCCCGAAATGTCTAAAAGGGAAAAAATTCTTTCGTTCAAATACCCGAAGTCTTTTAGTAAAAATATTCCCGTAGAAGACAAGAAACGTACGCTTTTAAATTCACTTCTGAATTTTGAAGGTTATGGCAATTCGCTGGACAACATATTGGTTCATACCAAAGTCAACGAATTGTTGTTCTATAGTATGGAGGCATTGCAGGAAGACCAGGATGACATCCCAGCCTGCCCGCTTTCCATAGAAGCCGATTTTGTAAACCGTCTTTACGATGCGAAACAAATATTGTCGGAAAACATAAGCACACCCCTTACCATAAAAGAGCTCAGTAAAAAGGTAGCCATGAATGAATGCTACTTGAAAAAAGGTTTCAAAGACCTTTTTGGAACGACTATATTTGAATTTTACCAGAAAGAAAGAATGGCACACGCCAAATATCTGTTCTACGAAAAAGGTCTGACCGTTACAGAGGTTTCGGACCTTTTAGGCTATTCTTCCATTTCGCATTTCTCGACTGCATTCAAGAAATTTACAGGTCTAAGACCTTGTGAATTACTACTCAAACAATAACACATCTTCGCCGAACAACAACTGTAAATGGAACGGTATACTAACGATATACCAAAAACACGTATTATTTTTAAAACAATTAAAAAAGTGAAAAAAAGATTTCTCGTATTGGCGGCATTGACAGCATTTTCCCATTTCGCAGTTCAAGCGCAGGATGTAATTCAAGACAACCAAGTTTCAGAAAAACTCAAAAAAGACCTTTCCGGTCTAGGAAAAAAAGGTGAATGGTATGCCTCTTGGGGTTATAACAAGGAATGGTACACAGGTAGCAACCTTCATATCAAGCAGCCATCCCTAGGCAACGACTATACAATCGTAGGCTTGAGAGCCCATGACCATCCGGGCTGGAATGAAGGTCTGTTTAGCAAAGCACTTACCATTCCCCAATACAACTATCGTTTAGGTTATTATTTCAAAGACAACTGGGCTTTCGAAATCAGTTTTGACCATACAAAATATGTAGCCAATACCAACCAGTTGCTGCATATTGTAGGAACGAGGAACGGTCAGCAAGTAGATGAATTCATAAGTAACCGTCCCGATGCCAATGGCGAACGTTTCCTTCAATACCAGTTGAACAATGGAGCCAATTTTTTGATGTTCAACCTTGTCCACAGAAAGCATTTGACAAATTTTAACAAACCTTGGTTTGACGCATCTTTATTGCTAAAAGGCGGTTTGGGTGTCATGATTCCGCATGTGGATGCCAAAATTGACGGCAACCAAAACAATCCAGACTTCCAGTTTGGTGGATTTGGCGCAGACCTTGAAGCCGCGGTTAGAGCGACTTTTTTCCGTCATGTGTATTTAGAATTTGCCAATAAGGTAAACGGTTTGGCTTATTCCCATTTGCATATTTATGAAGGAAGTGCAAAGCAGACTTTCGGAGCATATCAAATGGTTCTAAGTCTTGGCGTAACGCTTCCCGCAAAAGGTTCAAAACCGACCAACTAAAATATAACAACAACTCTAAATGCAACAGCGGCGAAGAAATCATTCTTCGCCGCTGTTGCATTTGATTATAGAGGTCTCGCGAAACTGAGTTTATAGAGACATTCCTTGATATTTATAAATTACTGTTACTGTGGCACTAGCTCCCATTGTTGAGCCGGTGAAGTATTTTTGTCCCACAATTGTATTTTTGTACCATTTGCTGATACAGCATTATTGACATCTAGTACTCTTAAATCACATAAGCCAGACACTAGAGAATAATAGCTCTTTCCTGCAAAGCTGATACCTGTGAGGGAAAGTTTCCATTTTTGCGCATTGGTACTATTGTCTGTCCAGATTTGAATTTGAGTACCATTAGTGGAATAGCCATCTTTTGCCTCTAATGTTTTGGTTGGAGCATTTTGAGGTTGGAGCTTGTAGTAACCATTCCCTACACTTGTTGCTTTCCATTTTTGAGCTATGCTACCATTACCCGCCCACAATTGAACCTTTGTGCCATCTACTGTTCCATAATCAGTTACGTCCAATACACTTGTACCATTAAGTGCTGAAACTAGTTTATAGTAAGATCCTGATACTAATGGATTCTGAGTAGAGTTTAATGATATGACATTGGGTACATTACTTGTAAATGTATACAAGAAAGAAACAGTGCTTCTATTGCCATTTGGAAGTAAAAAACTAATACGCAACTGAGTGGTATCTGTCGTATTAAAGAACTCATTTAAAGGACATGCAAATCGGAAACTATCCGAGCCAATGGGATTTGCTGCCCAAACGACAGCATCATAATCTAAGTTACCGCCATAAGGTTTAGCATCGTGCCATGCAACAATTTTATTTACGGCAGTACTATTAGGATTATTATATTTCCCGGAGATATAGACCGTATTACTAACTACTTCAGTTTTAAGCTTTAACAATTCAATGTCTGATGTAGTTGCATACCAATCTGTTCTAGTTGTAGTACTCAATGTTTGTGAGTTATTAAGTATAGCACATGACCCCGGTGTTAAAAATGTAGGAGTTACACCATAAGTCGAGTTTCCGGAACTCATAAGAGCCATACCAAGTGATGCATTTGTGATTTTAAGTTGGTGTTCATGTGGCAAATTAAGACCATGTCCAAGTTCGTGCGCCAAACCTCCTATCCATACTGTCGCCAGATTACCATTACTTCCTGACTGTCCCAAATAGCTGGTATCCATGGTGGCATAATCTAAGGCAAAACAATTCCTACCTAAACCGTAAAAAGGAGGACCATAACCGCCATATCCAGGATTGGTCTGTTCGAAAAAGGTGGGAAGAATATAGAGTGTATGATCGCTCTTTTTGCTACCCGGGTTAGCATTGAAATACGCATTTACTTCCGAAAGCACATTACCAGAGCCATCGTCATATTTATAGCTTGCTTTACCCAATTTTCCACGAATCGTAATAATATTGATTATAGAACTCGATTGTAGATCTAATCCAAACGATTTTCTACCATAACCTTCTCTTTGCATATTATCTGCAACAAATCGTTGAAATTGCAGCAAAATTCCACTAATTCGCCTTTTGTAATTTGCTAAGGTATCCAAATCATTAGGCACAAAATAAACTACATTAAGTTTGTAGGGATTTGAAGACCATTCATTCCCACTCGTAGTTGTAGCTTGATTAGTTGCGCTAAGTTGTCCGGGAAGAACATCTTTATCCAATTGTTTTTGGCAAGACATAACTGTTGCAAACAATCCCGATAAAAGCAGAAATCTAGTAAGAGCGATTCTCATGATAGTGTTGTTATAAGTTAAATAATATCCGAAAATAAATGTTCTGTGATAGAATAAGTTTTGCAAACGTTTGCGCCATTTATTTGACTTAAAATGCCCTTCACTAAGCATTTTATCCCTACGGATGCGATTATTTAGATTATTGGATTTAGGAAAGAACAACAAGATTTCTCATGGCTTTAAAGCACTCTGAACCATAAAATAATTATTTTAACGAATTCATAAAGTTTTTAGGGAAAAAAACATCATTCCCTTACCTTTGCGCCCAAATTGGGTTGTTTGCGCATTTTATGCAATTTCTCCTAATTTCATTCTTTAAGAAAAAGACTAATAATAATTGTCAATTTATGGCTAATTCAGGTAAAATTTTACAAATTATCGGAGCGGTAGTAGACGTTCATTTCGCCGACTCAGCTTCCTTACCGGAAATCTATTCTGCCTTAGAAGTTACCAGACCTAACGGTGAAAAAATCGTATTGGAAGTAGAACAGCACCTTGGTGAGGACAGCGTTCGTACTATTGCAATGGATGCAACCGAAGGATTGGTACGTGGCATGGAAGTAATCAACACTGGCAAACCTATTATGGTGCCTACTGGTGATGAAGTATTGGGTCGTTTGTTCAATGTAACGGGAGATCCAGTTGACGG
>JAATFC010000121.1 GCA_015655435.1 Chitinophagales bacterium
ACATCTGCGTCAACAATGCCGGTATCAGCATCGACAACCTGCTGTTGAGAATGACTCCCGAACAATGGGACAAAGTCATCGGCACCAATCTCAGCAGCGTCTTCAATCTGACCAAAAACGTCATCCGCCCGATGATTAAGGCTAAAGGTGGATCCATAATCAATATGAGTTCGGTTATCGGACTTCACGGCAATGCGGGGCAGGCTTCGTATGCGGCATCCAAAGCCGGCATCATCGGCTTTACCAAATCCATTGCACAGGAGCTGGGCAGCCGCAACATCCGTTGCAACGCCATAGCACCGGGTTTCATCGAAACGGACATGACCAACTATCTACAAGATGGCGGAGCTGCAGAAGGATACAAAGAACAGATTCCTTTGAAGCGTTTTGGACAAGGGGAAGACATTGCCAATGCGGTACTTTATTTCGCTTCCGACATGAGTAGTTACGTGACTGGTCAGGCGTTGGCAGTATGCGGAGGCATGAGCATGTAGAAATTAAAATGGCATTAAAATATGGAAAAGCCTTTCGAAGTATCGAAAGGCTTTTTTTACTTTGCATGGGTTACGCCGGTCCTATTGAATCATCAAAACAAATCAAATGAGCACACTAGACACATTGTTTGAAAGAAATCGAAATTGGGTAAACAACAAAAAAGAAGAGGATGCGGAATTCTTCCAAAAACTGGCGCAAGGGCAATCTCCAAAGTATCTTTGGATAGGATGTGGTGACAGCCGTATCCCCGCAGAAGAAATCCTCGGATTGTCTGCAGGAGAGATTTTTGTACACAGAAACGTAGCCAACCAAGTACTTTCTACTGATATCAATGCGCGTAGCGTTATCGAATATGCACTGATACACCTTAAGGTAAAACACGTCATCATCTGTGGCCACTATGGTTGCGGCGGCGTAAAAGCAGCATTGTCCAATGAGGACTTGGGAGAAACCTTGAACATGTGGCTAAAAAGTATAAAAGAGGTTTTCGTTGAGAACAAGGCGGAGTTGAGCGCTATTACTGACGAAGAAGCGCAACAAGATAGACTTGTCGAACTGAACGTATTGAAACAAGTAGAACGCCTGCTCCATACGTCCTCTTTGCAGAAAGCATGGAAAGAAAATCCCGAACCTCCAGTCATACACGGTTGTGTAGTTTCCCTCAAAACCGGATTGATAAAATCGTTGATAGAAGTGGAAGCTGACGAAGAAAAAATAGAACCTATATTCCGGTTTCAGAATATCTGGAAATGATGTTGAATATTACAGTTGTGATAAGTTAGATTATCCAAAACAAAAGGCCCGCTTTCGCGGGCCTTGCTACTTCCAGTATCTCCAAACATATCTTAGTTCTTGATGTCAATCTTGAAATCTACCAACTCTACAAATTCGTTGATGCGTTCGTGCAAATCCTCAATCTTGATTTCCTTCATGCGTTCTGTTCCAAATTTTTCGCAACAGAAACTAGCAAGAGCCGAGCCGACGATTATAGCCCTTTTCATATTGTCAAAGGTGATATCGTTCGTCTTAGCCAGATAACCAATAAATCCACCAGCAAAAGTATCTCCTGCTCCAGTCGGGTCAAACACCTCGTCCAATGGAAGCGCAGGTGCAAAAAACACTTTCCCTTCGCTGAACAACAAAGCACCGTTTTCACCTTTTTTGATAATCAAGGACGTTGGTCCCATCCTCAATATTTTTCTGGCAGCTTTTACCAAAGAATATTCGTTGCTTAATTGTCGTGCTTCGCTATCGTTGATAACAAGAACGTCTACCATTTTCAATACGTCCGTCAATTCATCCAAAGCTGTATCCATCCAGAAATTCATCGTGTCCAATACGATTAGCTTGGGTCTGGACTTCATCTGGCGGATGACACTTTTTTGTGTCATAGGATGCAAGTTGCCCAACATCAGGAAATCAACGCCCTGGTAGCTTTCAGGTACGACAGGGTTGAAATCGCCCAATACGTTCAGCTCCGTCGCCAAAGAATCCCTTGTGTTCATGTCCAGATGGTAACGACCTTTCCAATAGAACGATTTGCGGTCTTTTACAATCTCAACGCCTTCTGTCTCAACTCCACGTTTGTTTAGACTTTCGATTTCTTCCAATGGAAAATCATACCCGACAATAGAAAGTTGTTTGACATTGTTGCCCAATATACTTGCAGCATAGGCAATATAAGTAGCAGCGCCTCCGATTATTTTTCCAGACTGTCCAAATGGCGTTTCCAATTCGTCAAAGGCCATCGAACCAAGAGATATTAATGACATCTTAATTAAGGGATATTGTTATAGTTTATTAAAATAATTGCGCGCAAAGGTATTGTTTTCCTGCAAGGATTTTGTTTTAGTTTTCATGTCCTTTTTACAAATAAATGACTATTTTTGAACCGATTGTATCACTTCTTTTAAAAATTCATTGTGAAAAAGAACTTTTTATTCGCGATGGCATTGTTCCTTTCGCTTGCTATAATAATTGTTTCGAGTTGTAAAAACCGAGCATCCACAGACAGCAAACAAGAAGAAACAGCCACTTCTAAAGACGACATTACACAAAATCCCGATTACCAAAAAGGGCTGGACCTTGTCCAAAAAAATGATTGTCTGACTTGTCATACCGTGACATCCACCGCGACGGGACCTTCTTTTGTTGATATTGCAAAAAAATACACTGCATCCGACGTTCCTTCACTGGCGGACAAAGTTATCAAAGGCGGTAGCGGCGTGTGGGGACAAGTACCGATGACTCCCCATCCGAGCCTGAGCAAACCAGACGCAGAACAAATCGTGAAATACGTCCTGCTGCTTAAAAACCAAGAGTAGCATTTTTCAGTAAAAAATTATATTGGACAACTCAAAAGGTTGTCCTTTTATTTCCCTACCAATATGACGGACGAACAATACATGCAGATAGCACTTAAGGAAGCCCAAAAGGCTTTCGACGCTGACGAAGTGCCAATCGGAGCCATCATTGTATTGAAAGAAAAAATCATTGCCAAGGCTCATAACCAAGTAGAGCTTTTGCATGACCCAACGGCGCATGCCGAGGTATTGGCAATCACGACAGCTTGCAGCCATCTGGGCGCAAAATATCTTCCGGATGCAACGCTGTATGTAACAGTCGAGCCCTGTCTGATGTGCAGCGGCGCATTGCACTGGAGCAAAATCGGACGCATTGTATTCGGTGCTTACGACGAGAAAAACGGTTACCGGAAATACACTGACAAACCATTCCATCCAAAAACAGAATTAACCGGAGGCGTATTGGCAGAAGAATGTGCGGATCTGTTAAAGTTATTTTTTCGTCAAAAAAGATAATGAACATTGAGACCTAATCTTTGTTAGTTACCTTTACATCAGTGATTTGGAAGAATCATTTTTAAAATTATTTCTTTAACCTTAAATAAAAATTATATCATGGCATTTACATTACCAGAATTGCCCTATGCTTACAACGCATTGGAACCTCACATAGACGAAGAAACAATGAAAATCCATCACGACAAGCACCATCAAGCTTACGTGACCAACTTAAATAATGCCATCGAAGGTAAACCAGAAGCTAGCAAAACTTTGGAAGAATTGGTAGCAGTTGCAGGCACTTTGCCAAAACCCGTGCGTAACAACGCCGGCGGCCACTGGAATCACTCTTTCTTTTGGGAAATCCTTTCCGCTAACGGCGGAGCTCCATCCGGCGCATTGGCAGACGACATCAACGCTACTTTCGGCTCTTTGGACGCATTGAAAGAACAATTGAATGCAAAAGCTGCGGGACAGTTTGGTTCCGGTTGGGGTTGGTTGATTGTCAACAAAGACGGCAAATTGGAAATCACGTCCACTCCTAACCAAGATAATCCTCTGATGGATGTTGCGGAAGTAAAAGGCACTCCATTGATCGGTATCGACGTATGGGAACACGCTTACTACCTGAAATACCAAAACAAACGCCCAGACTACCTAAAAGCAATCTGGAATGTCATCAACTGGAACAAAGTAGCAGAACATTACGCTAAAGCAAAAGGATAATTTTCCTTTACGTTTTTATATTGGAAAAATCCTGAAGTCATTGACTTCGGGATTTTTTGTTTAAATTGGACATCAAAGAGAGTCTGTTTTAAATTCCAGTTTAAGAATTCAATAACTTATTCATTTTATGATTTCTTTTTGACGAAAAAATTTAATTTTAAGAAACAAAATCAATCAATATCATGGGAAAATTCGTTTTAAAAAAAGGAAAGGACAGTCAGTTCTACTTTAATCTCAAAGCAGCAAATGGACAGATTATTCTTTCAAGTGAAGGTTATCCGGTTGAAAGCGCGGCAATCAACGGTATTGAATCGGTCAAGAAAAATGCAACGGATGCGACCAATTTTCATCAGTTTGTGTCTTCCAATGGCAAGCCATATTTTCACTTGAAAGCAGCGAACGGTCAGATTATTGGCAAAAGTGAACTATACGAAAGCAAGGCAGCAGCAGAAAACGGGATTGCATCCGTCGTCAAAAACGCACCTGACGCTCCAATTGAAAAAGAGTATTAAAGGATAATAGGATAAAATCACGAACGGTCGGAAATAATTTCCGACCGTTCGTGATTTTATTTTGAAACGTAATGTTTACGCTACTTTCAGATGATTGAGCTTGCTCTTGTCAAACTTGTTTTTTGCATAGTCCAAATCTACGTGCAGCTTTTTGGCATTGGTGCCAGGCAATTCGAACATAGCGTCCGTCAAGATATTTTCGCAAATACTGCGAAGTCCACGCGCACCTAGTTTAAACGCCAACGCTTTTTCCGTGATGAAATCCAATGCGTCTTTGTCAACCGTCAATTTGATTCCCTCCAATTCAAACAACCTAGTGAACTGCTTCATCAGACTGTTTTTAGGTTCGGTCAATATGGAACGCAATGTTTCGGAATCCAACGGTTCCAGATGTGTAACGACCGGAAGACGTCCCAATAATTCGGGAATCAACCCAAAAGATTTCAAATCCTGTGCATTAACAAACTGTAACAGGTTTTTCTTTTGTTCTTCTTCCTGTTGTTTATTGACATTGAATCCAATAGAATTGGTATTGATACGTCTCGCTATGATTTTGTCCACACCGTCAAACGCTCCGCCACAAATGAAAAGAATATTCTGTGTATTGATTTTAATCATTTTCTGCTCTGGATGCTTACGCCCACCTTGTGGCGGCACCAATGCTTCCGTGCCTTCCAGCATTTTCAACAAACCTTGCTGCACACCTTCTCCGCTTACGTCACGCGTGATGGATGGATTGTCTCCTTTGCGGGCTATTTTGTCTATCTCATCAACATAAACGATACCGCGTTCTGCCGCTGCCACGTCATAGTTGCAGGATTGCAACAAACGTGTCAACATACTTTCAACGTCCTCTCCTACGTATCCGGCTTCCGTAAATACGGTTGCGTCCACGATGGCAAAAGGGACGTTCAGTAATTTTGCAATGCTTTTTGCCAATAAGGTTTTACCTGTTCCGGTTTCACCAACCATGATGATATTGGACTTCTCGATTTCCACCTCATTATCGGTTTTCTTTTGTGTGATGCGTTTGAAGTGGTTGTAAACCGCGACAGACAATACTTTTTTTGCATCGTCCTGCCCTATTACATATTGGTCCAAAAATGCCTTTATTTCTACCGGTTTGCGAACTGTCAGCTTAGAGCCTCCAGTTGTCGCGGTGGCAACCGTTGTGCTGATTTCCTGCGCGATTATTTCCTGTGCGTGTTCCACACAATTTTCACAGATATGACCTTCCAGACCTGCAATCAATATCTTCACCTCATCTCTGGAACGACCACAAAACGAACAATGTAACTGCGATTGTTTCGCCATATAATATTACTTTATTAAAAAATTGCCGTGCAAAGATACACCAAATGCCTAGACTAAAACCACAAAGAGCAGTTAAGGCAAAAGCAGAAAATGTTGCAATTAATTATTTGCCTCCAAACTTGCGTGGATAGTATGAAAACGAAAGCAGAAAATATTGCCTCAAGCCATTGGAAACGGTTGTTCCAATACTGTTTTGGTTTAGGAAGTTGATTATGTTTTTATTCTGCCGCAAGAGGTCAAATGCAGTAAATTTTAGTTCGGCTTTGTCCTGCATAAATCTGTAGGTAGACGTTGCATTCCAAATAGATGCGTTTGTTTGATTGGTCGAGGCCGTATTGGTCTGATATTTGAAATTGGATGAAACATTCCATTTTTTTGAAATAGAGTAGGTTGCATCCAGACTAGTCGTTTTGTTCTGGATTTCAGTAGAAAGGCTGCTCGCACCAGTCTGTTTATTTTTGGTATTGGTAATACTTTCGCCTATCGTCATATTGAACTTTTCAAGAATTATAAAAGATACACTTACGCCATGTCCAATGGTTTGATTATGCGAAGATGACGCTTGGCCGTTAATGAAGCTCGGAGAATTACGGTTGCTAAAATTGGGTGTATACCTTGCTTGTAATTGATATTTCGTTTTAAACTTAGTTGAAAAATGGACATCTCCGTTTAGATAAAAATTCTTGACTCCATCCCCATTTAATAAATACCTTATACTCTTTCCCGATGCATCGTAAACCAAACTGTCAATGACGGCATTCTGAGCACTGGAAAATGACCCGTTCAATTGTATTCCATATCCGCTCTTGGCTTTGGGATTGGCCCGGTCAAGCGAAACGTTATACCCTATAAATTTTGTTTTTCCAACTTTCAAATATGGATTACCAGATATCACACTATATCTGTTCGAAGAATCAATAACGGGAACCAATTGGTCTATAGTCGGCAACAAAGGCTGTATATTGGCATATACATAACCGTATATCCTATAGTGATTAAATTTTTCTTTGTTTAAGTTTATGTTAATCCCAGGAATCCACAACGAATAATCCCTATCTATATTTCTATATAAAAGGCTGGACCTATTGGATTGATTAATCCAATTATGCTCTATGGATGCATTGATTCCAAGGTAGTAATAATATTTTCCATAAACGTTTTTATCTATGTTTTTCCCTAGTGAAATACCAGGACTATAATTAAAATTAGAAAGCGTATTGTTGTAGGTTAGATATTGATTGGCTACATATTGGTTGGTTGTCGTGTCTAGATCCTGCACTCTATTATCTTGCGTGCTTCTATTATAGCTAATCTTATTGTTCAACGAAATATCTATATTGTAAAAATTGTATATCCCAAACAATAACTTCTTAAATCCATCATAACGCAAGTTGGCATTGCTGCTTAGATTTTTGGAGTTGTTATTGTAGTTTCTGATGATGGTGCTGGAAGGAATCGTATCGATATATGAATGAAAAATATTGCTTGTTTGGGATATGGAATTATTGTCTCCATAATTAACGTTGAAGTTAAGACTATAACTCGTGAGCGGGTTATTTTGTTTATTATAGTCACTACGAGACATGAAGCCACCAATATTTACACTCCTATCGGTACTATGACTATTGTTTAGTACATTGTTATAGCTTATGGCTGTATCTCCTCTGAACACATTGTATGTCGACACGCCTTGGTTATCATTGTTTGAGTAGTTGAACTTAGTATTTACATTTACATAATCTCCAAATTGCTTTCTACTCTCATAATTGAGACTAGCCTGATGCGAACTATTTGTATTGTCGTTATTGGAATTAGAGATACTACGTTGCGTATAGGTAAGTAGATTGTCCGTGCGGTCTGTGCTATTAATCGTATTTAGATTTGTATTTGTATAGCCATAATCTCCCGTAAGCCTGCTGAAAAACCTTCCGTTATTAGTTTCATTGAAACTGTGTTGAAACTTGGCACTTCCCCAAATATTCTTTTTTATTCCACTGACAGATGGATCGCTGTAAAAGTACCTCCAAAAATTTTGCTTAAAAGTATTTTCAAGAAAAGCATCCGAACCTATGCCGCTTGTTCTATTAGTATTATCGGTTCCAAATGCAATGCCAATTTGGTTTTTGGGATCGTAAGCCTGTATCACCCCTGATGCATCATATCTTTTATCTGTTCCATAACCAGCGCCCACCTTACCAAATAAGCCTTTTTTCTTATTCACTTTCAATTGTATGTTTAGGCTATAAAGCGAATCTTTCTTGGTATCATCCACGCCCTTCATTTTGGTAGGATCCTTTTCTTCATACAACTGTATTTTTTGTATGGCGTCTTTTGGGAGATTTTGAGTGGCTATATTCGTCTGCCCTCCAAAAAAAGGCTTTCCATCCACCAAAAGCTTTTCTATTTTTTTCCCATTCATAGTAATTGTGCCATCCGACCAAACGACCATCCCGGGTACACGTAACAGCATATCCTCCACGACAGCATTGGAATCCAATTTAAACGCATCGGGATTAATCTCAAGCGTATCTCCATTCATCTTAATGGGAGTAATTGCCTTGACAACCACCTCTTCCAAATGACTACTATCTTCTTGTTTTAAGTTGATTGTTTTAAAATCCCATACGGTATTGCCGGTGTCAAGATTTATTTTTTGGGAAATATATCCTGCATAGGTAATTATCATGTACATCGGCGCTGTGACGGGCAAATCCTTGATGTTGAATTCCCCTTTATAATCCGTAATCTGAAAGTTTACTAAAGATGAGTCTTTCTTTTTGTACACAACGATACTTGCCGATTGCAGAGGAACATCATTGATAGAATCATAAATGCGCCCTTTGACGGATGCGCTTTGCTGTTGTGCATGCGCTGCAATTGCAACTATGCAGCACAATAGGATACAAAATAGTCTTTTCCTTATAAACATTATTTCAGTTTGACTCGTATTACAATATGGTTATCATCCTTAGTCATTTTGTTCAGATAACTTTTAAATGCTAATGATACATGCGGGTCTGCCAGTAGATTTGTCTTCTGTTGCAATATTGTTGCTGCATTAGTGATTGTATAAACATAGTCTTTGTCCTGACGTGAGATGGAGTTAAATAGATTGGGAGGCAAATTGCAGATACTGCTGTCCGATGTTAACTTATCCAGACTATACACCATATTGTCCATCAACAAAAAATGCTTAAAGCTGTAAGCGGGAGTCGTCGCTCCGAAAATGAGATATTTACCGTGCTCCAACATATCAAAAAAATAGGATATTGCCTTGTTGTTCTTCTCCTTGTATTTCTCAAAATCAATATTGTTATTAAAGCGAAGCGAATTAAAATCAGGTGGCATTACATTGGACATCGGAAATACAAAACGATATCTTTCTATAAGTGTATCTGGTCGTAATTCATATAATATTGGAGAAAAGTCCAGTTGAAACAACATTGAACTATCGTTGGGAGTCGAACATACTGGCAGCGCAAGTACATAATCCGCATAGGAAGACCAAAGTTTGGGAAGATTGAGAAAGGGGAAATACCTATGTTTTATTTTGTTGTCCAAACCATATTGAACCAAACGATAGGCAATACTGTCTTTGTCATATTTATCATAGGAATAATTGCGGTATATAAAGCCGCTGTCGAAATAAGTGATATTGTTGTTTAAAATATAGCTTGGTGCGAAGACGCGTTTTCTCGTAATATCTTTATCAAGGTACACCCATTCAACTGAAACGTATTTGGATATATCCTTGTCCTTCCACCGCTTAATGAGCTGTAGTTTTTTGGAATCGGATATAGTATAGTTCTTATTATAGCTAATAATCAATATCGCATTCTCCGAGGGAACATATTGGAGGCTATTGATACGGTAACGACTTTGTTTATTTTTGAACTTGTAAACAAAACGTCCTTTCTTGTCAAATATGAAAACTGCATTGTTGGCATTATCCATCATGGCAAAATTATCCTTCGTAACGATGAACCAATAATAGTTGTCGTATTTGGATTCTTTCGTAGTCTCCAAAGGGATAAAATCAATGCTGTCAATAAATTTGGAGGCTTTTATACCGGGTGCATTTTCCGGATCCGTATAAATTTTGATTCCTTCCTGGGCTAGTGTATGAATAGGACAAAATACATAAATCAGCAGTGTTGTTATGGCTATAATTAGTTTATTATGCATTTATATGTACAGTTAATTATTTCAAATTTTATACACTATAAAGATAGGCATACAATTTACATCTTAATTGTTAACACATATAGATTAAATTGTTAACAAACAAAGAATAAAAAATTGATATCATAATGATATACCAAATGGCTTGACTAAAACCACAAAGAGTAGTTACGCAAACGCTTAACTACTCTTTGATATATTTTATTAGAGAATTGAACTACAACTTATCCAATACATGGTCGACTATGCCATATTCGACAGCACCGGGAGCGTCCATCCAATAGTCACGGTCAAAATCTTTCAATATTTGTTCGACTGTTTTGTTGCAGTTTTTGGCAAGGATTTCAGCACCTAATTGTTTGGTTTTTTCAATCTGGATTGCCTGTATTTCGATATCAGCGGAAGTAGCTTGAAAATAACCTCCAATACTTGGCTGGTGTATCATCACTTCGCCATGCGGATAGATGTATCTTTTACCTTTTTCACCCGCGCTCAAAAGGATAGAACCCATACTTGCCGCCAATCCCATGCAGATTGTGCTCACTGGGGATTGAATCATTTTGATAGTATCATAGATAACCATGCCGCTTGTAACGACACCACCCGGACTATTGATATAAAACTTGATTTCTTCGCCTGGTTTGTCCGCATCCAATAGTATTAGTTTGGTAACGACCTCTCTTGCGGATTTGTCGTAAACAACGCCCCACAGGTAAACGGCACGTTTTTCCAGGAAAAGCTTTTCCATTTTCTTAGCCAAAAGCGGTGTCATTTCCTCTTTTGATTCCTTTTGTTGTGGTTCGTCTTCTTCCTCGTCATCATTCATCAGGAAGGGAGATTTATATTGTAAACTCATGCTTTCTTAATTTGAAAATTTGGTAATTTGATGATTTAAAAATAGAAACTCCAATTTCCACTCATAACTCATCTCATATAATTCATAACTCCTTAGTCTTTTTTCGCCTTTCTCGGATTGGTGACCAACACTTCGTCAACCAAACCGTATTCTTTTGCTTCGTCAGCCGTCATCCAAAAATCACGGTCTCTGTCCGCAGCAACCTGCTCAACAGTTTTACCGGAATTTTGTGAAATAATTTCGTCCAGTTCATGTTTGATTTTACGGATTTCCTTAGCAGTAATCGCAATATCAGAGGCCTGTCCGCCAATAGCTCCACTAGGCTGGTGTATCATGATGCGGCTGTGTTTCAAGGCACTTCTTTTACCTTTTACACCGGCACTCATCAATACCGCGCCCATACTTGCCGCCATGCCCGTACATATTGTCGCAACATCCGGACTTACAAACTGCATCGTGTCGTAAATACCCAAACCTGCATAAACACTGCCTCCTGGACTGTTGATATACATCTGAATATCGCGAACACGATCTACGCTGTCCAAAAACAACAACTGAGCCGTAACGATATTGGCAACATAATCATTGATGCCCTCTCCCAGAAAGATGATGCGATCCATCATCAAACGGCTAAATACGTCCATACTTGCTACGTTCAACGGACGCTCTTCGATAATATAAGGTGTAAGGTTGGTAAACGATTGACCATAATTGTGTAAGGTAGCCCCGCTTATTCTCCGATCCTTTATCGCAAACTTTTCAAATTCTTTTCCTAAATCCATATTGTACATTTTATGGGGTTGAAGATATGATTTTTTATTATCCGAACTTTTTGTTTCAAATATTGTGCAATCTATTCAAACTGACCTTTTGGCAGAATAATCGTAAGGGCAAAATGCCAAATAAGGAAAAGAAGATGAAGATAATACTACACAAATGAAAATATTGCTATTGCGCCTGCCTATTTACCAATAAAAGCGATTGTCCAATCGGCAATCGCTTTTATAAATACGGTATTTGAAAAACTATTTTGCTTGCAGGTTGACATGGTCGCCCAATAGTCCGGTCACTTTGTACGAAACGTAGGACGCACTTGTATTGTCTGCAACGGGAACAGTAACGCTATTGCCTACAGTTATATTGGGAGCGATGATATCGCTTTTCTTTATGATAGCACCATTGTTGTCGTAGTACATCACATTGATATGCACCTTGGCAAGATTGCGGTTATTGATGTTGTGTACCACGAGCTTAACTCCGGAAACACCATTGGTTTGGTTTTTGGGCTGTACTACGCCGACGCGGACATATTTGCCAATATCTTCCGTACTTCTGATTTTATTGACCTTGTTTTCCTTAAGGGAATCTTTATTTCCAGTTTTGTTTTTTTCTGGTGTTGTTGCATCAGGATTCGCCGGATTGTCCGTTGTCTGCGCGAGCAAAGCATTTTGGATGCTGTCCGCTTTTGCTTTTTCCCTGGCTGCTAGTTTAGCTTTTGCAACCTCCAGTCTTTTGATTGAATCCTGGACTTTACGTTGTGCCAATCGTTCATGCTGCCCTAACGTGTCGTCATTCATCGCAATAGACTGGCTATTGGCAAATCCGCTAGCCTTATTTCCAACCACAGGTTCTGTACGCACGCTATCCGCCGTATTGGTTGCATCCACGGTTTTAGGTTCATTTTGATCTTGATACCATCTGTATCCAAAAAAACCAATAGTAACCAAAAACAACAATCCCACCAATACAAATGCGCCCGTATTACTTGGCGTGTTGCTACCGCTGCTCATCTCTTCTTTTCTGTTTGAATCAATATCTACGAAGTCCTCAACCGGTCGTTCTGTTTTGTTTTTGGAATCAAATGCCGGTTCCAAAGGAAAGCTAGTGTCCTCTATTGTGGTATTGGTTGCTTTTTTGCTAAAAGGCTCATCTTGAAATGGAACAATAGATTCTTGCCCTGTTTTGCGGCTGTCCAATTCTGGTTCCAGCGGGAAATCATCTGCGTCTTCCGTTGTCGAAACAGCAGTTTTTTTGCTGAAAGGAATATCTTGAAAAGGAACAACACCGTCATCTTCCACTTTATTTTCTGTAACCGCAGGAGTAATGATTGTCGTTTTAGGTGCGGGTGGCTGCTCCTCAATACGAGGCAGGTCGGACTTTTGCGCTTCCTCTTCCGTAATCTCCACCATACGGTGGTCGGCAGTCAGCCGATACCTCTTTTTAGGTTTTATGTCAAACGAATCTTTTAGCTGGGGAGCTTCTTCTTCTGTTTTGGGATTATTGTTTTCAATCTGGCTAAGCAATCCCGGAACCTCGTCCGGAAATCTCCACGCAGCACTTTGTCCGTCCACCCAAACAAGGTCGGAAGACTGCAGTCCCATTTTTTTAACTTCTTCTAAAGAAAATGGACCCAACTCCTTATTATTACGTAATACGCGGTAAAAATTCATGGTCAACAAACCTATTTGGATTCAAAAATAGAGAATTTAAGGTCTTTTATTAAAAAAAATGCGATTTCCCCGTATTTAAAATTAAAAAAATACCGACTTTCCCGTTAAATTGCGCCCAAGAAAAACGCAAAAGCGTGTTTCCCGTACCAGTTAAAATCGGTATCTTTGAAGCCCTTGCGTTATCTTGTGCATCGGATTTAATCTTAGTAAAACATTCATGGACGAAAATTTAATACCGGAAGAAACAGGCGACCACGATCGTCTCATTCAAGTCAATATTGAGGAAGAAATGAAAACCGCGTACATCGACTATTCGATGAGCGTGATTGTTGGGCGTGCATTACCCGATATTCGTGACGGTTTCAAACCAGTACACCGCAGGGTGCTTTACGGCATGAACGAGCTGGGCAACAACAGTAACAAACCCACCAAGAAATCTGCCCGTATCGTCGGGGAGGTCATGGGTAAATTCCATCCTCACGGCGACTCTTCCATATACGATACATTAGTACGTTTGGCTCAGCCTTTCACCATGCGCTACCCACTTGTCGAGGGGCAAGGTAACATGGGTACACAGGACGGCGATCCGCCAGCGGCCATGCGTTACACGGAGGTTCGTCTGGACAAAAAAGCGGAATCTATGTTGGACGACATCGACAAAGAAACGGTCGATTTCCAAAACAACTTCGACGACTCCTTGCAGGAGCCTACGGTTTTGCCTACGCGTATCCCGCAGTTATTGGTCAACGGTTCCAGCGGTATTGCTGTGGGTATGGCGACCAATATGATGCCACACAACCTTACGGAAGCCATTGACGGTTGTATCGCTTATATTGAGAACAAAGACATCACCATCGAAGAGTTGATGGAATATGTCAAAGCTCCCGATTTTCCTACCGGAGGCATTATTTTCGGAATGGAAGGCGTGCGTCAGGGAATGTTGACGGGTCGAGGTCGCGTCGTTGTTCGTGGTAAATATCATATCGAAACAAAAGATTCCGGTCGAGAAAAAATTATCATCACGGAAGTTCCCTACCAAGTGAGTTTGGATGGATTGACGGACAAAATCGGGCAATTAGCCAACGACAAAATCGTAGAAGGCATTGCCTACGTCAACAACGAAAGTAGCCAGCGTGACGGAACACGTATTGTCGTCGACTTGAAAAAAGACTCCGTAGCAGAAGTCGTAGTCAACAAACTATTCAAATATTCCGAACTCCAAACAAGCTTCGGTATCAACAATATCGCTATTTCCAAAGGACGTCCCAAACAATTAAATCTGAGAGACATTATCAGTGAATTTGTGGAGTTCCGCATGGAAGTCGTGACACGCCGTACCCAATATGAACTGCGCAAAGCTAGAGAGCGTGCACACATATTGGAAGGTTACATGAAAGTAATCGGTACGCAGCCGGATCTGGATCGTGCGATTCGTATCATTCGCGAAAGCGCAACGCCCGACGACGCACGTACTGGTTTGATGGAAGCATTTGAATTGTCTGAGATTCAAGCCCGCGCTATATTGGAACTCCGTTTGAGAACCTTGACCGGACTGGAAATCGACAAGATCAGAAGTGAGTACGAAGAACTCATGAAAACCATCAATCATTTGGAAGAATTATTGGCAAATGAAGGTCTTCGCTATGATCTGATTAAAACAGAATTAGAAGAAATTAGGGAAAAATTTGGTGACGAACGTCGTTCCACCATCCAATATTTGGCTGACGAAATCAGCATTGAGGATTTGATTGAGAAAGAAGATGTAATCATCACCATTTCCAATCTGGGTTATATCAAGCGAACTTCCGCTACCGAATATCGCTCACAAAGCCGTGGAGGTAAAGGAAGCAAGGGTGTTAAAACTCGAGAAGAAGATTTTGTAGTGCATCTTTTTGTCGCATCGACACATGATACGATGATGTTCTTTACCGAACAGGGAAGATGTTATTGGCTGAAAGTGTACGAAATACCAGAAGGCGACAAAACCAGCAAAGGACGCGTTTTGCAAAATCTGATGCAGTTGCCCTCCGAGGATAAAGTCCGTGCGATTATCAACGTTAAAAATCTGAAAGACAAAGATTTTGTTGAGAGCCACAACATCGTCCTCTGTACGAAAAAAGGTATTATCAAGAAAACCTCTTTGGCTGACTTCAGCCGTCCAAGAGCCAATGGTGTCAATGCTATCACGATTGTGGATGGCGACCAATTATTAGAAGCGCGCATAACGAATGGTACCAACGAAATCATGTTGGCTGTCAAGAGCGGACGTGCGATTCGTTTCCCTGAATCCAAGGTTCGTGTGACGGGTCGCGGTGCAATCGGCGTTACCGGCATCGAAGTTGACGACGAAAAAGATGAAGTAATTGGCATGATATGTGTCAACAAGGAGGATATAGAAAAAACCGTACTGGTAATCAGTGAAAAAGGTTTCGGTAAGCGAACTAAAATCACGGATGAAAACGGAGAAGACGTTTATAGGATTACCAACAGGGGCGGTAAAGGTGTAAAGACCATCAACGTCACCGAGAAAACAGGAAGTCTGATTGGCATATTGGACGTGACGGAAAAAGAAGATCTTATCATAACTTGCAAATCCGGCATTACATTACGCACCAGCGTTTCCAATATCAAAGAAGCTGGAAGAAATACGCAAGGTGTGATTGTCATTAGATTGGATGGAGATGATGCAATAGCAGCTATTTCCAAAGTGGAAGAAAAAGAAGAAATTATAGAGGAGTTAACGGTCGAAGGTGAAACGTTATCTGATACGGAAGAATCGACTTCCAACGACAATACAACGGAATCGAATGAATCCGGTGAAGATAATCTTGAATCTGAAAAATAAACTTTAAACAAACGAAAGAACCTTTTAATTATGAAAAGAAGATTTATTGTACCCGTTCTTTTTTTGTCAATGGCAACTATTGGCGCAAATGCTCAGAAATTGGAAAAAGAGAAAATTGGCACTTTGTTAAGCAGTAAAAAGCTGGACGAGGCCAAAAAAGAAATGGATAAAGTATTGGCGAATCCTGAGGAAGCTGCTAAACCAGATGCGTTGGGTCTTCAGACAAGAGTTTACGGAGAAATTGTCCACGACTCTGCTTTGTCTAAACAGTATCCTGATGCATTGGCTCAAGGTTTTAATGCCTTTCAAGCTTTGATAAAAGCGACTCCCGATACAGCACAGCAGATGAAAATATTGAAAGACCCATATATTTATGGACTTGCTGGTGTTAGCAATCTGTATTCTAGTGCATTCAACAAGGGTTTGACTTCTTTTAAAGAAGAAAATTATAGTGCAGCATATAATGGGTTTTCCACAGCTCAGAAATTAGGCACTTTCTTCGCCGCGAATGGTTTGTTAACCGGAGGAGACAGGAACGCTATCGACACTACCTCAACATTGTATGCAGGATTTGCAGCCCAGAATTTGGCAAAAACCAGCCCGGCATACGCTGATACTGCAGCCGTGTATCTCAAGATACTGGTTGATCGCAAAATTGGTGGTACTTCCGAAATGGAAAATGCTTACAAATTGTTAGGAACTTACTATTACAACAAAAAAGACAATGAGGCATTAGCGGCATTTCTTCCTGTTGCAAAAGAAAAATTCCCTGCAGCCAAAGAGTATTGGGACCAGTTAAGTTCGACGCTACTAACGTCAGGAGTTACACCAGCTCAATTGGTAGACAAATACAATGGTTCAAGCAACCTTTCAGAATCAGAACTGCAGACTTATGCGGAGGCTTTCGGTAAGGAAAAGACTGCAGCTACAGATACTGCGTTGAAATCCAAAATAGCAGATGCGGAAATCGATTCATACAAAAAGCTGTATGCAATCACTCCAAATCCATTGTATGCCTACAACGTAGGTAACTTGACCAATACAAAGTTTGAAGCATTGGATGATCAATTTCGAGCAGCGGCTGGTCAATCTGCAGCTTTGAAAGCAAAAAGAACCGCTATTGAAGCAAATCAGCAGACATTATCCGATGAATCAGCAGATTGGCTTACAAAGTCTTACACAGCATTGAAAGACAAAGCGGACAAAACAAAACAAGAGGCTTCTGTCTATAAAGCAAGTGTAGCACTTTTATATAATATTTATATATGGAAAGTAGATAAAGCACGCGGTAAAGATCCGAAAGCATACGACAAATACGATGCGTTATCCAAACAATTCGACGCTGAATACAACAAATTACAGGCCGCTAAATAGTAGCAGCTAGCAGCAATAAAAAGCGGTGAAAATTTTCACCGCTTTTTTATTTGCCGTATCTTAAAAAACCGTACAGAACTAATGTACCGCGCTACCCAATACCGAAGCATACAAGTCTTCATATAGCGGGATGATATTTTTCAAATCGAAATCCTGTGCTTGCTTAAAAGCATTTTCGCGGAATTTTTGCAAAATATTTTCATCTTTCAATATGTCGTAAGCATATTGGACTGCGGCATCCACATCTCCAATATCAAACATATAACCCGTTTTGCCTGGAATATTGATTTCCGGAAGACCGCCAGCATTGGAACTCAATACGGGCACATGCGCAGCCATAGCTTCCAATGCAGCCAAACCGAAACTTTCGTATTGGGAAGGCAACAGGAACAAATCCGCAATTGCCATGACTTCCTCAATCTGTTCCTGTTTTCCCAGAAAACGGATGGAGTCGCATACGCCCAGTTCTCTTGCAAGATTTTCACAACCTTGCCTTTCCGGACCATCGCCAACCATCAACAGTTTTGCGGGAATACGTTCTTTCAATTTTGCAAAAATCTTGACAACATCTTCCACTCTTTTCACCGGACGAAAATTGGAAGCATGCACCAATATACGTTCGCCATTAGGCGCTATTACTTTTTTGAAAGCCTCGACTGGACGCTTGTTGAATCGCTGCACATCCACAAAATTGTAAATGACATGGATATCTTTTTCTATTGGAAAAAACTTCAAGGTTTCCTCTTTCAGATTATTGGAAACCGCCGTAATCGCGTCACTTTCATTCAGTGAAAAAGTAACAACGGGTTCGTATGTTTTGTCTTTGCCAACTAATGTTATATCCGTACCATGCAAAGTCGTAATGAACGGAACATATTTTCCCAAACTTTTTTTGGCAATCTGTTGCGCCATATACGCTGCGGACGCATGTGGGATAGCATAATGGACATGCATTAAATCCAAATGGTGGTTCTTGATAACGTCCACCAATGTACTCGCCAAAGCCAGTTCGTATGGTGGAAAATCAAACAGTGGATAATCCGGCACCGGCACTTCGTGATAAAATATATTGGCACTGAAAAGATTCAGTCTTACCGGCTGACTATAGGTGATAAAATGTATCTCATGACCTTTCATAGCCAAGGCCTTGCCTAGTTCTGTCGCCAATACACCACTCCCTCCAAACGTAGGATAACAAACAATTCCTATACGCATAGTATTAAGGTTGTTTTACAAATTGGGTAATCGCTTTTTCTGCTTCAGCACAAGCTCTATCAAGGTCGTCATTGACTATAATCTTGTCAAAAGAATCCCTCAAGGATATTTCGTAAGCAGCCTTACTCATGCGGGTCTGGATTTTTTCCTCAGACTCCGTTCCCCGACTCCTCAATCTGTCTTCCAAAACCTCAATAGATGGAGGTTGTACAAAAATGGACAATGTATTGTTGGGATATTCCTGTTCAATATGGATGGCACCTTTGACATCAATATCCAACAGCGGCGTTTTTCCTTCCGCCCATATACGCTCTATCTCGGAACGCAACGTCCCGTAATAGTTGTCTTTGTACACCATTTCCCATTCCAGAAATTCATTGTTCTTGACTTTTTCACGGAACTCTTCTGGACTCATGAAATAGTAGTGAACTCCGTCGATTTCTCCTTTTCTCTTTTCGCGAGTAGCCGCAGAAACGGAGAACGCTAGCCATTCATTGTTTTCCAATAGATGATAGGATATGGAAGATTTTCCTGCTCCTGAGGGCGCTGTCAATATGATGATTTTGCCAATTGCCATAAATGTTTCTAATTTGAAGATTTTGGGAATTACTTTAATTGTCTATTGGATACTATTTATTGGTTTACCCATGTTGTTTTTTCTTCCAAAGGGATTTTTCTTGACCCTTCTTTAACCGAATCCGAATAACCTAAATACAGTTGCCCGATGACTTGGTCTTCTTCGCCTAGATTCAAATATTGTTTGAACGCCGGAGAAAATGTAACGCCGCCTGTGCTCCAAAGTGCGGAAATACCGGCTGCAGATGCTCCCAATAATAGATTTTCGACTGCCGCTGCCGTCGCACAGATTTCCTCCAGTGCGGGTATATTAGGATTGCTGCCACGCTTCATGTAAACAACTATATTATGTGAAACCGTATCGCAATTGGTTCGTATTTTTTCGTAAGTCGCTTCCTTGAATCTTTCTTCGGGCGTATTTTGTTTATATAGTTCGGCTTGCTCCTGTGCAGCTTTCTGAACAGCTTCGCCAGCATAGACCACAAAACGCCAAGGTTCGGTCATTGCATGCGTAGGTGCCCAATCCGCCAACGAAAGAAGTTGCTTGATGACTTCATCATCAATCTTTTTGCCGTTCATGGACATCGGCTTGATACTTCTCCGTTCTTTTATAGTTTCTGCAATTGCATTAAATTTTTTCATGGAGCAAATATACATTTTGAATGATTAAAGTTGTTGACATCTGTCTTGTTTATACCTTTGCTAACTTTAACATTAAGTTTCATAACTACAGTATGCGAAAAATACAACTCCTAATTTTTGTATTATTATCTACCCAGGTTTTTGTTTTTGGACAAAATGAAGAAAAACCTATTGACCAGACAAAGCAATATGAGCTTTTTAATCGAATCCTCAACGACAGCCAACGCTTCAATCTGCATTTTCAGGTAACGTACATCAACCAGACAAAGCCTAGAATGCGTGCCAAATACAGTGATTCATTAAGTTTGAATCCTGCAAAGGAGAATCAAAATTCGCTGACTTCTACCCTATTCCTAGGCGCAAAACTCTGGAGAGGGGGTTATGTTTTTGTTAATCCTGAATTGGCGTCTGGCAGTGGACTGTCTGGAGCACAGGGAATGGGAGGTTCGTCCAACGGGGAAACTTTCCGTGTCGGCAATCCTGCACCAACATTGTATCTGGCCAGAGCCTATTTCGAACAAACATTTCCATTGAGTAAAAGAACAGAAAAACAAACGGATGACGAAAACCAACTGGACATGGACGTTCCGGACGACTATCTGCGATTTACGGTTGGTAAGTTTTCCCTGGCAGATATGTTTGACAACAATGACCTAAGTAATACACCGAGAACACAGTTTATGAACTGGTCTTTGATGAACAACGGCGCATGGGATTTTGCGGCCAACGTACGTGGCTATACTAACATTGCAGCAGTGGAACTGGACTATGGTTTTCTGAATTATAAACTTGCCATCGCCAATCTCCCCAAAGTCGCAAATGGTCCAGACCTCAATACGCATATCAGCCAAGAGCTTGCCATCAATGCGCAAGTGACTGCAAAGTTCAACATCAACAAGCTGCCCGGTCATGCGAGCATATTGTATTTCAACAATAAAGCAGACATGGGAAATTATGACCAGGCATTGCAGAATGCAAAAGGTACAAACAATATTCCCGACCTTATCGGAACTCGGCAAAGAGGTCGACACAAATATGGTTTTGGGTTAAATTTCGACCAAGAATTTCCGAAGGATTTTGGCGTGTTTGGACGAATTGGTTGGAACGACGGCAAAACCGAAACATGGAATTTTACGGAAATCGACAGAACAGCAAGTTTGGGCATCAATGTCAATGGCACATCGTGGCACAGAATCCATGACGTATTTGGATTGGCTTTTGTCACCAATGGGTTGTCCCAATCACACCGCGACTATCTCGCAGCAGGCGGTTATGGATTTGTGATAGGTGACGGCAAGCTCAACTATAGTTCGGAAAACATTATGGAGATTTTCTACAATTTCAAACCTACAAACAAACCGTTTTGGGTAACGGGCGACTATCAATTGGCATTGAATCCCGGCTATAACAAAGACCGCGGACCAGCCAATATATTTTCCATTAGGATTCATACGGAGTTTTAGTTTGTACTATAAATATTTTCTATAAAATAGATTAAGATGATTCATCGTACTTACCCAATAGCACTATTGAGAAAACGAGTTGATGCAAGTAATATATAGTTATATCCTAAGAACCAATAATGCTATTTATAGTCTGGATGTTTAATTTTTGCTTTTAACTTTCCAAAATGACCGAACTAGAAAAACAGGAAATAAAATACAACAACGAAAACCTTATAGAAAAAAGAGGCTATCGTTTCAACCCGTGGTTACCCATATTGGAAAACCCGCAAATGCGGACACTTGAAGATATTAAGGGACGAATGTCCGTTATGAACGCACTCATCAATATTTCGTTTGAGGCGCCGATCCCTGTTATTAAAGACTGGATAGAACAATACAATCTCACACAACATCTTTCCAATTGGGAAAAAGAAATTTTGGATAAATCTAATACGGAACTTTCGCACCGCGAATCCAATACACTGCGTTGGTATCTGGAAGCATTGTGGGCATTGATGTGGGCAACGGAAATGATAGATGAATTGGACGAAAGAAAATGGTGTTCGGATGATATGGCAGAGCTATTGCCCAATCTGGAACAAAACGAAAACAACGAAAAAATAGTAGCACTATCAAGACTCCGACCAGAGAAAGAACTATACTCCGTATTGGACTATTATTACCGTCTACATTGGCTTTGCGTAGATGACAGACTCAATGGAAAAGAAGCTTTACTTAACGAAGGCTTGGTTTACGAACGTCGAAAGGCATTGGAATGGTTACTCAATACGGAAAACGATTGGGATGACGTAGAGATGAGCACTTAGTATTTATTTTATCTAGCGGTGCTGTTCGTATTTCCTAGTCGGGATTCTATTAGACAATAGTTGCATTTCTTGTTCAGTTAATGGTTCACTGTTCAGTGCCACTACAGCTTCGTCCAGCTGTTGCATAGTCCGAATCCCAACTATAGCGGAAGTTACCGCTGCATTATCCAATACATATTGTATTGCTAGTGTCGATGCACTATATCTTTCGGGAATTACAGATTGTATAGTTTGCTGTATCTGTTCGACTTCGTCCTCGGAAAAATTTAAATACTCCTTTGCTGGCTTATCGACTAATAGCCCACTTGCTAAAGATCCACGCACCACCACACAAATATTATTTTGCTCCATAAGTGACAATACTGTTTCTTCAGATCTTCTGTCAAGCAAACTATACTGCACCATTAGGCTGACTATATTGGAATGTCGCACATATTCACGGATGACATTAGGACGGATGGACGATATACCATAAGACCGTATTTTACCTTGTCTTTTCAATGTTTCAAACGCATCGACACTTTCTGCGATATTATCTTCTATCGTTCCACCGTGCAATTGATACAAGTCTATATAGTCCGTCCGCAGACGACGTAAACTTTCATCAACGGCTTGCAGG
>JAATFC010000198.1 GCA_015655435.1 Chitinophagales bacterium
AAAGAAGAATGACCTGCCTAACGGAACAGTTGAATTTGATGCTATAGAAGCAGGACTTTATCAAATAGAAGTTTCTGCTATGGATAGCAAAGCCGGTGAATTTGGAGGTAAACAATATAAAAAAGCTTATCACATAGCGACTACGACATTCCAGAAATAGAAGTCAACTTTTTTGTATAACAATGACCCCAAGAACAATTTGTTCTTGGGGCTATTCTCGACAAGGTAAGATCTGTATTGGAATAGTTTTATTACCTAAAGTCGACCTCGCTAGCGACCAACTGTCCTATTCCGAAATCTCTAAAAAACATGTGCGGTAGCAATTATACCGATCGCACCCAAACTCGATTGTAATTGATTTGTATCTAAATTGTAGTCGGTAACAGTCCTTATACAAATTTAACAGCCGCCATATTAATTATGTCTCGGTTTAGCTGTAGTGAAGAATATTAAGGCTATTTTATTTACTGCCGGCAATCTAATATCTATATAAGGACAGTTCCGCTAAATGCGTATAGTAGTTAGGGCCTTTTGTCATGTATATTCTAACATATCTTACCGTTGGAGGGTTACTTATGTAGGAAGCTTGTGGACCGGCAATATCTGGCTGTTTGAACGTTCCATAATCTGTCCAAGTATTCCCATCCATGCTTCCTTGAACTATAAAATCGGTGGCATCTGCCGTTAAAGAATTTGAGCGGGACGTCAGTTCCACCATTGCTAAAACAGCGGGGCTTTTCAAATCAACCGCGAGCCAATGAGGGAAACCGGGCTTAGTGGTAGTATGGTCTGTATGCCAATAGGTACTCGCATCTCCGTCCAATACCTTTTCCGGTGGTCCATTGGGTAATTGTCCAGTCGGTTCATAAGAATCTGCTGTAATTGTCCAGTTTGCAGTATTCATTTTGGTTGCAACCCGATAGGTATCAAAAGCTGTATAGAATGTGTCAATAGCAGTAGAATCCGGCAAATAAATTGTACGATATTGTATATCTGTTGCATTTATTGCCGAGAGAAAACTTGCTGTATCCGATATTGCAAATCGCTTAATTCTGTTCTGATTGGAAATATCCGTATAAGAAATCTCTGTAGCATAAGCCCCCTCCGTAATATTGGCAGCTCCCCACTTGACGAAAGCCGTATCTTTTCCATAATTAACGGCCTGGGTGATGGGACGATTTAATAAGCTTGTCTGATAATCATCCCCATAAGAAGTACCGATTACCTCAGAGGGTACCGACCTGTCTCCATTGGCGTTACACGTTACAATTTCGAACGTATATTGTTGTTCCTGCAGATTACCAATGATAGTACTTATGGTATCTCCGGTATTGGGGATGTCGACTGTAACAGAATCAGTATAGTTTTCCCAAAATACGATAGCTCTGACTACCGTAGGGTCTGTGCCTCTTAGCCACGATATTTTGACCCTATTGTGTCCTGAATATGCCATAGGAGAAACTGCTTTTCCTGGATATGTCAACCCTCCGGGAACAATATATTCCCTATAAGAGTCGTCCATTTTTTTGCAGCTATAACCAATTAAAAACAATAGTCCTAAGAGGTATATGTATTTAAGATTTATTTTCATATCTCATTAATTAAAAATTCGTTTTATTGACACGTATTCTGATTTAGTTCACGATTTTGCCGTATACATCAATTTCTCCCATAACCACCTGTCCGGTAGTGTTATAGGTCTTAGTAGTCTTCCATCGGATGTACCGATATGAAGAAAGGATATGGTCAAATTCAAAATTTTCTCCCTGAACGCTTGCATATTGCGTATCGTCGGTAGATATCTGTCCGAGTGGCAATCCGGAAGGCTTGAAGGAATGGAATGTACCCAAAGAGTCCCAACCGACCCAGCTACCGTTTTGAGCGGGATTATTCGAGCCCCACACCTCCACTGTCTTCGGTGCTCCTCCTGTGTACAGATGACCAATATTATCGACCTGATGCATCACTACCCTATTCATCTGTACTTTCTTGCCCAGATCAAGCGTAAACCATTGAGGCAAAGGGTTGTTATTCGAGGATGCATAAGGCCCAGATGCCCATGTAGCTAAGCCATTCCATAGTCTTGACAATGTATAACTAGTTCCAGCAAGAGCTGTTTGGTCTGTAGGGAGCACCAGTACACTCCATGGTTTAGGAATTGCCTGTTCAAATATTGGTGACAAGGTTTTATATAATGTGTCTGATTTATTGTTCCAGCGGTCTCTGATATAAACGGCAAATTTTTGAGAAACCGAGTCCAGATTACGTATGGAAAATTTACCACTATCCGCTGCCGTGTGAAAAGTTGCGAGAGGTGACCATGTATTGAGATTTGTCGAATCTCTCATCACAACGATCGCAATATCGGCCATTGCGGGATTCTTAAACCCTATCTGAATCCCCCCAAATACAGCTTCCATGTCTATAGTCTCGAATGCCAATAACACGGGTGGTGTCAATGGCTTTACCTGCACGACAATTGGTTCTAAGGCTTTTTCATTCTTACCGACACTATATATCTTTACGTCATGAGCGAGCGTATCCCCAAACCCTTCCAGTCTCAACGTATCCGTATATATGGACGCCCTGGCTTCCATATATACGTTGGGACGTATTTCATAAACTGCTTTCGCATAGTAAAAATTGGGGTCTGACGGTATTTTGTAGGTAAGAACTGCCACACCTGAACGGTTCTCTACATTGATACCACTTATTTGTACCGGTGCCGGTGCATTGGAATCAATATAGTCGATCCTTCCTTCTTTTTTGCAACCACTCCCCAACAGGGCAGCTAATATCAAAGCGTAGATATATATGCCCATACCTCTCTGATATCTAGTATATAGTAATTTCATATTTATGATTTTATATTGATTAAAATCTTTTGTATTTCAAAGGATATATTTTATATCCCCGATTTTTACCATCCAATATTTTGGGATAAATTAAAATTGCGTTCAATTGTAGCCTCCGCAATTGGCCAGAAATAGTCCCGCGTCCTAAACTTTTGATTATAGAAGGTCATTGTACGATAATAGGCTGCAGCATTTGTCTGTTGTATATCCCATGATAGAATTGTCTTGTTAAGTTCTGTGTAGGCTTCCTTCCATCGTCTTAAATCCCAAAATCGTTGTCCCTCAAATGCTAGCTCAATCAGCCTTTCCCGGTGTATAATATCCCTCATGCCACTCTGGGTCGTATATTTAGAAGGATTCGTGGAATATGCATTCCACGCACTCTCTACAGACGGTAGTCCTGCACGACTACGCACCGAATCAATGTATTTATATACTTCTGCATTCGGACCTTCCGCTTCGTTAAGCGCCTCCGCATATAAAAGGAAAAGGTCGGACAATCTTATGATCGGGAAAGGATAATTGGTAGCTGAATATGTACCGCTGTTCTGTACTATATTCTGAAAATGTACCAGTTTTTTTATATAGTATCCCGTAACGGAACCATAAAGACCTCCTGCCTTCACCGCATTCCTTTGCCCGGCCAACCCCTGCAAATAAAATAAAGTGTCCGGTTTCGAATCATCATATATACCCTGTCCGTACCATACACCTCCATCGAATCCCAGA
Organism: Chitinophagales bacterium; assembly: GCA_015655435.1. GTDB lineage: Bacteria > Bacteroidota > Bacteroidia > Chitinophagales > Chitinophagaceae > Rhizosphaericola. Next base: position 3,585 of record JAATFC010000198.1, read on the forward strand.
TATGCATAAAACCTTGGTTCCCGATCAAAATTCATGTGTGCGGTAGTATAGCCCCGCCTGATATATAACTGATCTGCACTATCTGCCACTTGCAATTGATATCGATCGTTATAATTCCATGTCTTGTCTTCTGATATAGGTATACCGTGACTTGAGTAAAACATCTCCGCAATCTTAAGTGGAGGGGAAAGTAATCCTGCGGTTACTGCTTGGTCAAGAGTTGCTGGATCCCAGTAGGTTGAAACCATTCGTTGCAGGGCTGTCGTATTTACCTGTGTATTGGCCCATATAATTTCACTGTTCCATTTTTCGCACATACTGTTCCTTATATCTAACTGAGTAGTAATAGTGTCAGAAAGGTTATATTGCTGGAAAGTGGGTAAATAATGATATAGCGTAAACCCTGCCTGTTGGCAAATATCTATGGCCTCCTTGCAGGCCGCCACCGCAGAGTCCCATTTGTCAGAAGATACAGTTTGGTTAAACAATGGCTGCCCATCCTGGCCCTTTAAGGTACTCTGATCTGTATTGCCATTGAATAATGGACTGGCTGCATATACCAATACTTTTGCTTTTAATGCCCTGTCGATAGGTTGGGTAATCCGCCCCAATTCCTCTTGCTCATTAATAATCGCCAGAGGTAGGTTGGGCTCTGCCTCATCCAGTAATTGCACAATATAGCTGAAGCAGGAATCCAGCGGCGCTCGATATTGCCTTACGTCTTCCTCGGTCGCATTCACCGGTAGATTCGTTTTCATGATCGGTATAGGACCATACATCCGTACCAGATAAAAATTATAATATGCCTTTAAGAAAAGACCTTCGGATTTCCACTGGCGCCGTTCGGTCTCTTCCATACCCGGCACTTTATCTATATTATCCAAAAAGGTATTACAATCATTGATGGCCCTGAACAGGGTTGTCCACCTATCTCCCAAGGGGTTTACAACGGTCTGAGATCCTACTGCTATCTGTAGATAGCCACTCGTTGTAATCGGCTGCCACATTTCATCTCCTCCGCACATCCCTGGATCATCTCCCAAAACTGAGTTTTGGGGCATATAGGAATAGCAGGTAAATAAATACTTCTTTGCCTCAGCACGGGTGGCAAAAGCATTGTCCAATGTGGCAATATCGTCTGGTACGATGTCCAAGTATTTTTTGCAGGAGAGCAGACCGAATACTATAATTACGGATGTAATACAATAATATATATATAATCTCTTCATCTCTTTATTTTTTATTGTGACTTTGTCTAAGAAATCAATTAATATTTATATTCAAGCCCACATTCAAGACTCTTTGTATGGGATAGCCCAATCCATCACCACCCATCTCCACATCCCACAAACCGAAATGACTGAAATTGAGCAGATTGGTAGCATTTACGTAAATGCGGAAACCGGAGGTATGAATTCTTTTTTGAATCTTAGCCGGCAATGTGTATCCCAATTCTACTTGTTTGAGTCTTAGAAAAGAGCCGTTCCGCATCCACCACGTACTTGACTTTACATCGTTCGAATTCACGGTCTCACTGAGTCGTGGAAAAAGGGCATATACATTTCGGTTATCTTCCGACCAGTGATCGTCTGCATAGGATTTAAGTAACGCATTATTAATTGTTTTAGCCGTATTTTGAGCAAATGGCCAAGTAGCATTCGGATCGATAAAAAAAGATTCTTGCGCTAGTCCTTGAAAGAAAGCAGAAGCATCGAAGCCTTTATACCCCATGGAGAATCCGAAACCGTAGATGACGGCAGGAGTAGTCGGATGTCCGATTGGTACCATGTCAGCATCCGTAATCTGTCCGTCACGGTTTACGTCCGTGTATTTAATGTCACCTCCTCCGTAAATACCATAATTCTGAAATGGAGAATTATTGGCTTCAGCGTCATCCACAAACAATCTCTCCGCAATAAATCCGAATGTCTGATTCACTGGAGTTCCAATATTCGTACGATAGGATTCCTTATACTGTGGCTCTTCATATTTAGAATACTTCGTTAAGGCATACGTAAAGTTGCCCATTAAGGACGCCCATAATGAATTGTTGAAACTCTGCTTGTAATTCAATGACAGATCAACTCCTTCTCCCTTTGCCTCTCCCACATTTGCCCTAATAGCGGCGGCATATCCGGCTTCCAATGGTATTGAAGCCCTGTTCATCAGTATTTTTTTACGGTTTTGCGTATAGTATTCTGCCGTAAAATCAAGTTTATTCCATAGGCTCAGATCTACCGCAAAGTTTTTCTGTGTGGAGGTTTCCCATGTGATATTCGGATCGGCATATCTATTGATGGAGATACCATTCAAAAAATAAGTCTGATTCTCTCCGAAAGTAGCTCTTATATCAGTATTGTTCATATTCACATCGGACAGGTAGAAGAACCTGTCATCAGTAGTACCTATGGCATCATTGCCGATAATGCCATAGGTTGCCCGTAATTTAAGGTTGGTAACCACACCCTTGATTGGTGCGAGAAATGCCTCGTTAGAGGCGATCCATGCCACACCAGCAGACGGGAAAAAACCAAAACGATGGTGCGCATCAAAGCGTTCAGAGCCATTGTACCCAAAATTAAATTCCGCGAAATACCTTTTGTCATAGTCATACGTAAACCTACCAGAAACACCCATATTTCGGTTCGGAAGTGATTTTTGTAAAGTGCCTGCATTTGCATCAGATTTATTTTGTTGCATATACACCAACATTCCGTTCAGATTGTGATCATTACCAAATGTCCGCGCATAATTAACGCGGGCCTGAAAATAGAATGACGTAGAAAGATTTTTCGTCTGGTTATCCTGATTATAATCCAGGTATTCCGTTCCTGTATTAGGATTGATTTCAGTAAGATAGTATTCCTGCGTAAATACATTATAGCTGCTTAACTTATACCAGAAAGGCGTATATTGCCTAATGATATCATAATATGCATATCGACCGATATTCATCATGGCATTAAAAGAAAGACCCTTAGCGAGAAAATCAAAATTCTGGTTGAATTCCAGTTGCGCGTTCAGCTGGGATTTGCTATATTGTTTGTAACCTTTTACCATATCCGCATAAGGATTTACATACTGTCCTTGGTCATAATTGCCGAACATGATATGCTTTATGTAATTGTATGGAGTATCATTAGGATAATACGCCGGAAACAATACGGGACTGGTATGCATAATTTTATTATACATTGCGGTACCCCCATCGATAGGGCCGGTGTAATCATCAAATGAGCCCCATAGCCTTACCGTAAGTTTTGACGACTGGGTGAGATTTATATCTACGTTCGACCTAAGGGAATAGCTGAGTAAGGAAATATTACTATTGAAATTGTTACGACGATCCACATTCATCAACCCATTGTCTTTGTTGAGAGACCCCGATACATAATAGTTCGCTGCACCACCGCCGCCACTTGCACTTAAGTTAAGGCGTTGGGTGGTTGTATTGTCTTTAAATAATAAATTTTTCCAATCAACAGCAGGAAATAAGATAGGATTATTTCCTGCTTCCGTATTCTCAATTTGATCTTCCGAATATCTTGGTTCAATCTGAGGATTCCTTGTAAGCATTGCTTCATTTTGTAGCTTCATGTATGTGACTGGGTCTGCGAGTTCTACGCTTTCAGTAGGAGCCGACTTAGAATTTTCTGCACGAAAATTGATCCTCACACTACCGGATTTACCCTGCTTGGTCGCTATCAATAACACACCGTTGGCAGCTCTAGAGCCATAAAGTGCTGTCGCTGTAGCGTCTTTTAAGACCGAAAAACTCTGTATATCATCGACTTGCAAACGAGCCAAATCCGTAGTGCTTGACTCCACGCCATCAATCAGTATAAGTGGGCTCTTATTTGTACCAAAAGTAGATACGCCACGAACAAAAAAGTTGGCATTATCCGCTCCAGGTTCTCCACTGCGCTGAAAGGCAATCATTCCTGGTATTCTCCCTGCGAAAGACGCTGTCAGATTGCTTGCCGGAATCTTTAAATCCGCAGGATTGACCGATACTACAGAGCCAACAACATCAGCTTTCTTCTTTTTTCCGAAGGCAACCACCACTTCATCCATGTCGCTGTTCTTCTGTATCAAGACCACATCAATAATTTGCTGGTCGTTAATATTGATTTCTTGGGATTCGCAGCCCACATAAGAAAAAACAAGAATTTTCTGGTTTTCCGTAACCGATATCTGATACTCTCCAAGGGAATCGGTCGAAGTCCCAATAGGCGTTCCTTTTGCCAATACACTTGCACCGACTAAAGGCTGTCCCTTGTCATTGGTAACCTTTCCTTTTATTGTAATTTTTTGAGGGTCGCTTCGATAATATATACTGGCATTTATAACTATGGATTTCCCTTTGATCTGATAGGTTAGATTTTTGTCTTGTAAACAGATTTTGAGCGCCTGTTCGATAGAGGCGTCTGTAATATTTATTTTGACCTTTTCTTCTCGGTTGATTAGTGACGCGTCATAAATGATGTTATATCCACTCTGTTTCCCGATAGATTTAAATATGTCAAACAATGTTATCTGCTTAGCATGCAGGTTGATTTTCTGAGAAAGTCCTTTTGCGTGTACATGCAAAAGACCAACAACCATAATCAATGATGTAAGCTTCATGATCCGAAAAGTTTTTCTAAGCATTCGAGGGTGCAATATTCTGCTGATAAAGCAAAGCAGTTTCATTATCTTTGTAATTATGAGGGTTATTAATTTGTGAGTCAAGATCCTTTTTGATTCTCTCAGTTTCTAGCCGACAGTGTTGCAGCATTGTCGGCATTCTTATGAAACAATCTTCTTTTTTTTGCATTTTTTAAAATGTTTTTTTAAATTTATTCTGTTACATATACAATCCTGTTGTGTATCTCAAAATGGACTTTCTTAGTGGTGGATAGCATTGTTAATACATCCGATAGTATCGTATTTCTAGAAATAATACCGTCTAATTGTATATTCCTTAAATCATTTTTGAATACTATATCGACATTATACCATCTTGCCAGTCTATTCAATATATCATTTAGAGACTCTTTGTTAAAAATAAAATATCCGTCTTTCCAGTCAGTTTCATTTTCAGCGTTTACATCGTGTAGCTTGATAGTTTTTTCTAGGATGGATTGTGTGCCTGGTAATAGGATGCAACTATCCTTATCTATCAGACTATTCACTTGTACTCTGCCCTGCAATAGGGTAGTTTTAATAGTGGCATTTTCCGGATAGGCATTGATGTTGAAATGCGTTCCTAGTACTTTTGTAATCTGTCTCTCATTTCTCACTATGAAAGGATGTTGCGTGTCGTGCGCTATTTCGAAATATGCTTCACCTGAAAGATATATTTCGCGTTTTTTTTGACCAATAAACGAAACTGGATATTTTAGGACAGAAGCAGAGTTTATCCATATCTTGGAGCCATCTGCTAATATTAATCTGAATTCTCCTCCCTTGGGAACTGTGAGTGTATTGTAGAGCGGTGTGACTTTTATATTTCCAGCTTTATTGCTATCGTGATACGAAATTAATCCATTGTCAAGTTTAACAACATTGCTATTAGTCTGTAAGGCAATTTGCCCAGGCTCAATATTTTCTAGGGTAATGTTTTTGCCATCAGCAAGCATAAGAACCGCTTTCTCACTTCCAGGGCCGATCTGTACTTCGTTATTATTGTTTTGATAATTTGAGGATTTTCCATAAAAGTATAGTCCGACTCCTATTAGTCCCACTAATATTATGCAAGCGGCAGCTATACGAAATATTTTCAAATACATAACAGGCTTATTCTTCCTAAAAATAGCCTCATGCATAAGTTCACTAACCTTTAATAGTTGCTCGTTGGAGATGGGTTGACGACTATTCATATTGAATTGGGCATACCAAGTCTCAACTAGATTTTTTTCCTCCTCGGTACAGCTCTCTTCTAAATATTTCTGAACTAAATCAAGAAGTCGTTTTTCTTTCATGCAAAATGGTTCTCTATTATTTAACAATTCAGAAAGAGGATATAGGTGTATGATTTTAAAAAAAAACTAACACAACGTCTTTTTACTTTATTGATAACAGAATAATAAGTAACAAGATCTCAACCTTTGCTCGCAATAATCTCAAGGATGTTTTAATATAGGCATTAACCGTGTGCTTTGATATGCCCAACATCTCTGCAATCTCCTGATGCGTCATATGACGTTTACGACTTAGTTCAAATACTTGACGCATTCGTGGGGTGAATGCCGCTATTTCCGCCTCTATAATAATCTCCATATCTCGCTTGTATAACAGAGCTTCTGTTGTATTCGTCGAATACGATTCTATAAATTTTTTAAAGTCAGATTCGTACTTACTAATAATGTTTTTGTGCTTTATAACGTTGAGTACTTTATTTCGCGCGGCAGTAAAAAGGTATCCCGCAAGATTGCTATCTTGAATGTCGTTTCTTTTTTCCCATAATGCCATAAAAATATCCTGAACAATATCACGCGAACTGGCATCATCTCCTAACTTACTAATTACGTGATTGTACAATGGTAAATTATAACGATTAAATATTTCTTTAAAAGCCCACTCCTCATCGTTTTTTATATTCTTCAAAAGAATAGAATCGGAATAATCAGTTTTATTCATAGCCTTTGTTATAAGCGATCTAGTTTTAGAAAATTTTATAAAAGAAATCACATAAATTCATTTCTACCAAATAAATATCTAATTAGAAAATTGTATTAAATCTTTGATAGTTTGTATGAAACCTTAGTCCTATGAAATAGTATACAATCGATTGAACGATCTGTGCAGCTTATATATAGTAGCACTCGAAATAACATAGTCTTTCTAAGAAACATTCAAAATTAGAGTATCATTTAGTCCAGATTAATGGGTTCTCTCTTGCATTTTGTGGCACATCTCGTCTATAATAAGACGATACAACATACACGAGCAAGATAACTTCTTATAGGCCCATAACTGTCACGTGCTGTATGCGACCAAAGAAATATTGCCGATTATCTTAAATTTATAGCGGGACAATAAAAAGGCCATTTTCTAAAGAGTCGATACGGCGGAGAGGGAAATGTTTTTAAAAAATTACTTTTTGCTGCCGCTTCCATTTTTGAAATGACCTTAACTGCCATTCTAGTATTTTTGCGGAAAACCATATTGGATGATGCAGCTTCGGCAGTTGGATTTGTTTCAGTTTCGCAATTATGAGCAGGCCTCTTTTTCTTTTCAGGAAAAGATTGTCGGCATAAGCGGTAGGAACGGGAGCGGAAAGACCAATCTGTTGGATGCCATTCATTATCTCTGTTTTACCAAATCCTATTTTCCTCGGACGTATGTGCAGAGCGTGATGAAAGACCGTATTGGCTTTCGTATTGCGGGTAGTTTCCTTGAAAACGGCAATTCTCTCTCCGTGGCATGCATATTACGCGAAAACGGCAGGAAAGAGTTTCAGGTGGATCAGGAAGTTGTCAGAAAATTTTCTTCGCATATTGGGCGTATTCCCTGCGTGATGATTGCGCCTGACGATGTGGAGATCATACAAGGAGCATCGGAACAACGAAGAAAGCTCATCGACTCCATTATTTCGCAGATGGACTCAGCATATTTGCAGGACTTAATCGACTACAACAAAATCTTGCAGCAGCGCAACAGCCTTTTGAAATCCGAGAAAATGGATTTCGGCTTGTTGGACATATTGGACATGCAGTTGTGCGAAAAAGGAAACCATATTTTTGAAAAAAGAAAAAACTTCGCAGTCCAATATGAACCTCTGATATTGGAACAATACAGATCGATTGCACAGGAAACAGATGATATAGCAGTCCAATATGTTTCCAAGCTCGAAAGTGAGCGTTTTGAAAAACTGCTTGCCCAGTCCCGGCAAAAAGACGTGCTGCTGCAGCGTTCCACCGTCGGTACCCATCGCGACGATCTTAATATGCTGATGGGTGGGATTCCTTTCAAAAATATTGCCTCGCAGGGTCAGCGCAAAAGCCTTCTGTTTGCCATCAAGCTTGCCGAGTTCCAGATATTGGAAAAAACAAAAGGGCAATCTCCGATATTGTTGCTGGACGATGTTTTTGAGAAATTGGACGCAGTGCGGATGCAACATCTGCTTCGTATCGTCTGTACATATAAGGACAGCATGGTTTTCATTTCCGACACACACGAAGAACGGTTGAGGGAGGCTTTTGAACAATTAGAAGTAAGTTTTCAATTGATTGGATTGTAGTTTTTGAACTTTTTTGCTTGACCAAAAATTGGATGAAGGTTTTCCCCTAGAAGAAAAAACACCTTGAAATTCTTCGTTTCAGAGCCGAAGGAAAACATTTACACAAAACGTTACACATTTGATAAAAATCAATATTATTTTTTTGGGAAATTTTAAACAGAAAATCCTTGTTCCGTATATTCTAAACCATTACCTTAGTTATAAGAATAGGCCGGGGTTGGTTATGGTTTTGCCTTGGTTATTTTTCACCATTAAACTATGTATTTATGAACGTGAGCATTCAAACGGTACGCTTCAATGCGGATTCAAAATTGACCGAATACGTCAATAGAAAGTTGGAAAAATTGAATACGTTCCACGACCAGATTGTAAAGGTTGAGGTTTTTCTGAAGTTGGACAATGTGGTACATACGATTAAGGACAAGATTGCGGAGATTAGCATACGTGTGCCAAAACACAACTTCTTTGTAAAGGCGAGCTCCAAGTCTTTCGAAGAGTCCTTTGACGCAGCGATGGAGTCCGTAATAAATCAGATAAAGAGAAAAAAAGAGCGACAAGCTGCCTAATATACTTTTAGAATAAATACTTTTGAAGCCCGGAACATGATTTCCGGGTTTTTTTATGATGTTGAAAATGAAAAACTTCTTTACGGCTTGGGTTGCGATAATGTGCTTATTGGGCATTGCCTGCAAAAACGGGGATTACAAGACTACGCAGGCCAAGATTGTAGAGCGGAGAGATGTTGGGAACGGCAAGACCCGGCTGAGCTATCTTTTCAAGGCAGGGCAGACGACCATCGCCGGGGTAAAGACAATCGACAATGCGGTCGTAGTACCGTTGGATAGCTGCGAGGTGGAATACAAGGTGTCCAATCCTCTCGAAAACAATCTCAAACTACCATAGAGCCTTCCATCCGGAAAAATTATTTGAAAAAGTCGAACAAAAATTTTGATATTTTATTTTATCCGTTACCTTTGCAATCCCAATTCCACAAATGGGTGTTATGGGTGTGGATAAGTTCTTTAAAAATACGCCGATTTAGCTCAGCTGGTAGAGCAACTGACTTGTAATCAGTAGGTCGTTGGTTCGATCCCGACAATCGGCTCTGTAGAGATTGCTACAATCTTTGCGATGGGCAGGTTCCAGAGCGGCCAAATGGGGCGGACTGTAAATCCGCTGTCTTTCGACTTCAGAGGTTCGAATCCTCTCCTGCCCACGAATTTAATTTGGCAATTTAGAATTTGAAAATAACGGTTCTTTAGGATAAGTTTTTCAGGTTCGAAAACATGCGGAAGTAGCTCAACTGGTAGAGCGATAGCCTTCCAAGCTATAGGTTGCGGGTTCGATCCTCGTCTTCCGCTCATTTTAAATAGCATGTCGGTCTGTTTTGTAGAAAGACGCTCACAATGCGACTCTGCTGTTGTAGCTCAGTGGTAGAGCACTTCCTTGGTAAGGAAGAGGTCGACAGTTCAATACTGTTCAACAGCTCTGTAAACCTTGAATCTGGCGGTAAAAGGATTTCAGTGCAAATGACTGTTTTTAAAGATTTACAATTATAATATTAACAAACACTCTTTCTAAAAAAAATAACAATGGCAAAAGAGACCTTTAAGAGGGATAAACCCCACGTTAACATTGGTACTATTGGTCACGTTGACCACGGTAAAACTACCCTGACTGCTGCTATCACTAAAGTATTATCAGAAGAAGGTTTAGCAGAAAAACGTGATTATGATGCTATCGATAACGCTCCTGAAGAAAAAGAACGTGGTATTACCATTAATACTGCCCACGTAGAATATCAGACTGTTAACCGCCACTATGCACACGTTCACTGCCCGGGTCACGCTGACTATGTGAAAAACATGATCACAGGTGCTGCCCACATGGATCGTCCTATCCTTATTGTTCCAGCTACTGACTGTCCCATGCCCC
>JAATFC010000351.1 GCA_015655435.1 Chitinophagales bacterium
ATCTGCAAATTGAATGAATCCGTCCAATTGCGCATCCGAAAGATTTCGATAAGAACTGTCTCCAATCGTTGCCAACATTAGATCTCGTGCCTCATCGTCTTTTTCACTATGAATAAAATTATTCAGAATTTGCAAGGCTTTCGGCGTTTTTAATTTACCTAGAGCCAATGCCATAGTCTGTCGTACCGCCGATGATTTGTCTTTTAGCGAGGTTTCAATTTTAGGTAAAATTGTATCACCTTTGTCTGCGATAAAACTAGAAAGGAATTGTTGTATTGGACGTGTTTTTTCTTTGGAAGATTTCCAAATGACATTCAAATATGTATCTTGTTTGTCATATTTTCCAAAAAGTTTTAAGAGCGCACTATATTCCTCACTTTGGATGCTTTTTGTATTGAAGAAAATCGGAGCCAATAACGGTAAAGATTTCTCGCCTAGATAATTACCAAGTAAATCAATACTCGCTGCGTGAACCGTGCTTACGGGAATTTTGGAAAAATATTCTGTCAGAAAATCAACAGCATCAGATTTGTATTTTAATATCGTATCAATAGCAATTGTGCTAAGAAATACACGCTCTCTACCTTCGAATTGCAAGAGATTTTTCCATGGTTCGCCGTTGTCTTTTTGAGAATAATAAGATCTGTCGTATAGGTAGTCCCCCTTAATTTGTCTGGTTAGAAAATTAGTAGCAAGTTCAACTAGCTGAGCTGAATACGCTTCCTCGTGATATTTGCAAAGTAGTTGTAAAATCAAAAAATAATCTACAGACAAAAATGTGAGCGTGTTATCGGAAAATCTTTTTGATAAATTATTTTCAATCTGTTTTTTGTGTTTTCCCAGACTATAAGTTGCTAAGAGACGTAATCCATCCAGAGAAACCAAATTAGGATCGTCAGCAGATTTCAGGGTTCTATTTCCCGTAGTTATCAATGGAAATAAATCTAAATTCGTTTTTTCGGCAAATAAAGGGACTAAAGAAAGTTGGATGTCTATTTGGTTTTTATTTCTTAAAACATTGACCAGCTTTTCATAGAAATCGGGCATCAAGCCTAGAATGTATTGGGTGACCGCAGAAAACAAAATCTTATAGTCATTGTAATATGGATTGAAAAATGGATAATATTCCAATGAGCCAATGATATCTGCATTGGTAAATCCTGCATCCAAAATTCTTTGCGCTGCTTTTTTGAAAATAGTAATATCATTATTTCTCGCGATAAAAGGAGCTGTCGCACTTATCACCGCATTGATAAATTTATTTTTAAAAAAAGTATTTTTAAATAGTTGCAACAATTCCAAATCACTATCGTCCGGCAGTTCGTTTTTACTCAAAAGATTTAATAATCCATTGAAATAATAATCATAATGCGATTTGCCATTATAACTAAGTTTCACGGGTTGGTGCGTCTTTAGCGAAATCAACATTTCATCCAACGCATCACAATTGTCCAGAGCCTGTTGGGTAGTAAAAGAATAGGTTGCTTCTTTAATACCGTTTTTTATAGAATTGGTTATCTGTTCTAATTGTTCAATAGTGTAAGCCATAGTAATCTATCTTTTTTCCTCATTCCAACCCTTCTCCTGCAGGAAAAGGACAAGAATTTAGGAGAGGTTTCTATTAAATAATCTCTCTGCAAGCGCGGTAAATATCTTTCCATCCGTCTTTTTGTTTGAGTACGGTTTCCATATATTCTTGCATGACGATTTTGTCTTGAACCGGATCTTTTACAATCGCACCAATAATACCGCTTGCTAGGTCTTCCGAAGATATGCGTCCATCACCAAAATGATATGCCAGTGACAAGCCATTATTCATTACAGAAATAGCTTCTGCAGTACTCAATGTTCCCGATGGAGATTTTAGTTTGGTCTTGCCATCTGCTGTAACGCCATTGCGCAATTCGCGGAAAATAGTAACCACGCGATTGATTTCGTCGATGATGGATGTTTCCACTTTTAGATTGACCGACTTGCTGTAAGATGCCACACGCTGCTGCACGATTTCAACTTCTTCTTTCATAGAGTTTGGAACGGGTAGAATCACCGTGTTAAATCTTCGTTTCAAAGCACTTGACAATTCATTCACGCCTTTGTCACGATTGTTGGCAGTTGCAATCACATTAAAACCACGAACGGCGTTGACTTGTGTATTGATTTCCGGAATCGGAATGATTTTTTCGGATAAAATAGTAATCAACGTATCCTGTACATCAGACGAAACGCGTGTCAACTCTTCAATACGAGCGATGCGACCTTCTTGCATGGCGCGCATCATCGGCGTTTCCACAATGGCGTCCATTGATGGTCCTTTGGACAAAAGCAACGCATAGTTCCAACCATAACGAATGGCTTCCTCGCCTGTGCCAGCAGTTCCCTGAATCAAAAAAGTAGAATCTCCGGAAACCGCTGCGGACAGATGTTCCGACACCCAGGACTTCGCCGTACCGGGCAATCCGTACAATAACAATGCACGGTCTGTAGTCAGCGTTGCCACAGCGATTTCCATTAAGCGTTGGTTACCGATGTATTTGGGTATAATCTCAAAACCATTGGCCAATTTGCCACCCATTAGGTATTTAACTACTGCTTTGGGAGACATTTTCCAGTTTTCTGGTTTTTCATCTTTGTCTTGTTTTATCAGTTCGTCCAATTCGTTTTTGAACTGTTCTTCCGCATGTTGACGTAGTTTTTCCATAGTTATTGATTTAAAAGAGACTTATCCTCTATAGCTTTTAATGTTTGTTGAATATGTAATTGGTAAAAATTGCCTTCATTATCGCCCAATAGACGATTGATTTCCTGGTTGAGCCAGGGTTTTACTTCTTTGGGTAAATACAACCCGAGTTGATAATAGTTTCTGCCTTCAATTGTATATGGGCTGGATTTCAATCTTGTCAAAATCTGCATGCTCATTTCCGTATCTAGTTGCGGATAGCCTTCCAGATTCCAAAGCCATTGGAAAAGAAGGTAAAATTTATCCCTGTTATCCGAACCAAAAACATTTGACTGAAATGCTTTTTTGTAAAAATCATGGGCTTCTTCAAACGGAAGATAAGAAGCTAAGGCGAGACGTTCACCTGATTTCAGAATACTGCGGATCAATTCGTTATTGTGGAACGTGCGTGCATTTTCCATAAAGGCAAGCTGTAAATGCGCATTATTCAAGTCGAAAAATAACTGTTGGATTATATCTGATTCAGGAAGATTCAAAGTCTGCGAGATGAGCGACAACGGAATTAATTCCACGCATTGCGCCAATTGGTAAATGCCGTCCGAAATACCCTTTACATTGCTGATCTCATCCAGTCCATAAGCTTTCTGGGCGGCGGTCAACGTATGGTTTTCCTGAATGACGATTACAGTGCTTTTTTTCAGGCCCAATAGCTGTTTACGTGTTTCGGTGGAAACCAATTCGCCCAATAAAGTTGTAAAATCCTGCTGAACAGGGGAATTTTCAATCTGAATCAATAGGCGAATCACAACAGTTTTCACTGTTTTGCTTTTGGTTTTGAGTTGTGCCAATAGGAATGGTTCATCCGATTTGGAAAGATTTACCTGCAATAGTTCCAATAGTTCGGCACGACGATCCGGTTTTTCATTATTTAATATTTCTTCAAATGAACTTTGCTTTTTCTCTTCTTCTTTCTGCCAGATAGCAGATGGGTCGTTGTTTCTAGTTTGCTTAACCCATTCCTTAATCTGAGAAAAACTTGAGACTTCGACATCTTCTTCTACCTCAGTTTTGGAAGAAATATGTTCTCCTCGATATTTCAATATCTCCTGTCCTATAAATCCGCAGAGTGGCAATATTTCTTGACGTTGATTTGCCGAAGTATATTTTTCCAAAATGTCCGGAACCAAATAGGGTGAAATGATTTCCTTTCTCGTTTGAAAAATATAAAAACAATATTGCAGCAAAACTTGACTGTCTTCGTTCAAGGCATTTTGCAATATTTTTTGAGCCGTTTCAGAAATATAGTTCTCCGAGGTATGCGTTTCCAACGTTTCAAATGGAATATCCAATATGGAAATCGATGCCGCTTTTACCATAAAATATGCCGCTGTTTGCTTGAGAAAACTACTTTCTTTGTCTGATTCCTTTGCTTCGATTTTTTGCATGACATCAGAAAAATCAAACTGAAGTGCCGGCTGATATCTGTCCGTACCATGCAGGGCTGTTTTTACAATTTCTTCTTCTATCATATTGTGTAAAATCTGTTTTGATAAGAAATGCTCATGATCTTTAATTTCCCTAAGTCATAGACACCAAAAAGGTCGAACGGCTGCATCTGCGTGAGTGCCCATATTTTCCAAAGTGCTTTCTCAGTCTGTAATGCTGTAATGCTTTTTTTGTCTTGATCTGTCAAGAACCATTGCTGGTTGTGCGTAACCAATTTTACTTGGTGCAATAGGACAGGAATGCTTTCTTTTAGTGGATTTCGGCTTTTGACAGACGTGATTTTTTGTAAAGTATTTACCAAAGAAGTAGGCTCGCCATGAATGGAAAAATCAGTTTTGTCATCAATAAAATCTTTTATCAAAATCCGTTGCGATTCCATACCCGGATAAGTCACAACTTTGGCCTTGATACAGTTCCCAGGAACCAATATCTGCGCAGAAATGGCTTGCTGCGGCATGTAAAACTGTAACTGATATTTGAATTCTCCCGAATGCAAACCGTAAAGCCAAACCTTTTCGGACATTAGTTTTTCGAAAGGTGTTTTTTCCAAATGAAGCACCTGCCAAACGTCTTCCGTTACAGGTAATTCCGCTAGATCCTCTTTGGTCACATTCCAGCCGATCCAATTGCGCAGTTCTTGCTGCCATTCGGGTGATAATAGCTCTTTATTGTTGTATGCTTCCTTGATGAAAAATATCTTGGAAAACTGGCGCATCAAATTGGTTTCCCAACCGTCCTCGTAATAATTTAGGTCTTCCAATCCAGCAAACATAGTTGCGATGCCCGAAGCCTGCGCATCCACCATTCTGGATTTTATATTGCTGAAAACTTTGTATTGATTGGCTGGAATACTTTGAATACCCGTCCGGATGATGTCTTTCATCCAGATGTCCAACTCATCCAAGCCATTTTTTACTTTTTGTTTACGTTGTTCTTGCCGCTTTTGCTGTGCTGCTTCATCCACAGGTTTGACAGGCTGAGCTGCTTTGGTTTCAGATCGTTCTTTTCGTTTGCCCAACCATTCATTTACCTTGTCCGAAAGCCCCGTTTCTTCTTGGAAAAAATTAGGTTGACTCGCAAATAGAAAAAGCAGGCCCAGTCCGTGTTTGCATGGGAACTTGCGGCTCGGACATGAACATTTAAACGCTATATTCTGCAGGTCAATCTGAGTGAAATAAGGGTTTTTGCCACTGCCTTTGCATTCGCCCCATAGAGCTTTTTCGTGGTGGTGCGCATTGAGCCATTTGGCGGTCGTCGCTAATTGTTTACCTGCTTTCGCAGAGGTATCGTCCGGTGCTAGTTGCAGGATGGATTCTTCGGTGAGGTTCATGAATCGTTTAGTAAGGTTATCTGAGCACCGAATATAAGGAAAAGGGAAATTCAATAATAATATTGGCAACTTAAATCAAATAATTTAATCTTTTTTAACTATGGTCAAGTCAGAGGTATTTTAAAAGCTATTCCATTTTCAATAATATATTGTTGCTATAGATGATATAGTAGTGGTTCATAATTTGCCCAATAGCAATAAGATTATTACGCAATATAGCTGCGCAGGTAAAATATTTTTATTTTTTATAAAATAAACTAACTATTTAAAGAATTGATTTTCAATATAATAAAATATTTTTTCCAAATTTTATTAACTACGCAAATATACTGCGTACTTACTCAATCATCTTTGCAATATCGAAGACGAACCAAGGTAAGTGTTTCTAA
>JAATFC010000361.1 GCA_015655435.1 Chitinophagales bacterium
ATGATTGGAGTTTTCCGCTAGTATTCTCAGTAACTGCAAATCCGTATTGTCTAATTCTTCCATAGAATAATTTTCTTTTTGACTTTCAAATATAAGTATTGAACAGTTTATTATTTCAATAAATTATATTTTAATAGACAAATCATCTTATTATTTTGTAATTAAAAGATTATAAAACTGTAAATATAGCTTTGTGTCAGAATTTAAAACTGCGTAATGTCTCTACGCAGATTTACCAAAACAGATTAAAAAGTTATATAAAATGCAAACGCACAACCTTGGCTATCCGCGTATTGGAAGCCGACGCGAACTCAAAAAAACTGAAGAAGCATATTGGGCAGGAAAAATTTCCGTAACCGAGCTCCTACAGACCGGACAGGAAATAAGGCACAATAACTGGAAACTACAACAGGAAACAGGAATCGACCTTATTCCGGTCAATGATTTTTCCTATTATGACCAGATGTTGGATGCGAGTTTAATGGTCGGGGCTATTCCCCAACGCTTCCATGAACTGATGGAAAAACAGCAATTGCGTGATATTGACTTGTTGTTTGCAATGGCGCGCGGTTACCAGAAAAACGGGTTTGACATCAAGGCGATGGAGATGACCAAATGGTTTGACACCAACTACCATTTCATCGTTCCTGAGTTTACCGCCAACCAGAATTTTGTGCTGTACAATACGAAAGTTGTCAATGAATATCTGGAAGCAAAAGAAGCCGGAATCAATGCAAAGCCAGTCCTTATTGGGCCGTTTTCTTACTTATATTTAGGAAAAGAAAAAGGTAATAATTTTAATCGTTTAGAATTGATTAATAATATATTACAAATATATATTGAAATTTTACATAAACTAGAAGATGCAGGTGCTCAATATGTACAATTAGACGAACCATGTTTGTCTTTGAACTTGACAAATGCGGAAAGAAAAACACTGACGAATGCCTACCAAACCATTCATGAAAAGTTCCCAGAGCTTCATATTATATTGGCAAGCTATTTCGAATGTTACGGTAAAAATCTATCGACTGTTTTGCAATTGCCTGTCCAGACATTGCATTTGGATTTGGTGCGCTGCGAAAACCAATTGAGCGATATATTAGCAACAGATATCAAAAATTCGGATTTACGTTTGTCATTAGGCATTGTAGACGGGAGAAACATTTGGAAAAATGATTTTCAAAAATCATTGTCTTTTATCAATAAAGCAATAGAAACTATTGGAAAAGAAAGAGTTTGGATTGCTCCGTCCTGTTCACTTTTGCATTCTCCATGTGATTTGGATTTGGAAAAAGACGAAAACGTATTGACGCCCGAAATCAAACAATGGCTTGCTTTTGCCAAACAAAAACTGGAAGAAGTTGTCGTATTGAAGCAATTGGCGGAAGGAAACCATGATGCCAATACAGAAGCAAAATTGCAGCCCAATATAGCAGCTAACGAATCTCGTAAGGTTTCGACCTTGATTCATAGCGAAGCAGTAAAAAATCGTGTTGCAGCTATTACCGAAAACGACGCTAAACGTTCCAATCCATTCTCTATTAGGAAAAAATTACAACATGAAGCATTGCATTTACCATTGTTTCCGACGACAACTATTGGTTCATTTCCACAGACAAAAGAAGTACGTAGCTGGCGTGCTTTGCTGAAAAAAGGAACAATCACACAAGAAGAATACGACAAACACATTGCCGAAGCAACGGAAGAAGTGATACGTTGGCAGGAGGAAATCGATATTGACGTATTGGTTCACGGAGAGTTTGAGCGCAACGACATGGTCGAATATTTCGGAGAACAACTAAACGGATTTGTATTTACACAAAACGGTTGGGTGCAGAGCTATGGAAGCCGATGTGTAAAACCTCCGATCATTTTCGGGGATGTAAGTCGTCCGGAACCGATGACGGTTCGCTGGAGCCAATATGCGCAGTCACTGACCAAGCGTTGGGTGAAAGGGATGCTGACCGGGCCGGTTACGATTTTGCAATGGAGTTTTGTCCGTAATGACCAGCCACGAAGCGTGACTTGCGAACAGATTGCATTTGCCATCCGTGACGAAGTCGTTGATTTGGAAAAAGCAGGCATCAAAGTCATTCAGATTGACGAGCCCGCAATCCGTGAAGGTCTTCCTTTGAGAAAAGAAAACTGGCAGACGTATCTGCAATGGGCTGTTCGGTCGTTCCGTATTTCCGCCAGCGGTGTGCAGGACGATACGCAGATACACACACACATGTGCTATTCAGAATTTAACGACATTATCTCCAATATAGCGGACATGGATGCTGATGTCATCACGATAGAGTGTTCCCGTTCGCAGATGGAACTATTGGACGCATTCGCAGATTTTAAATATCCAAATGAAATAGGGCCTGGTGTTTACGATATCCATTCACCGCGCGTTCCGTTTAAAGAAGAAATGGTTGCGCTTTTGGAAAAAGCCGAGGCTGTCATTCCTGCCGACCAATTGTGGGTCAATCCGGATTGTGGTCTGAAAACCAGAGCCTGGGACGAAACCAAAAAAGCATTAATTGCGATGGTTGACGCGGCAAAGGAATTGCGGGTAGCAAAAGCAGTGGAGATTTAGGATTTTTTCTGTCCTTTTCGTTTCGAAATCCATTTTCGACATTTGAAAAAATTAATAATTATTATGAAAATTTTATTCAAAATGAGGGTGAATGGTAAAACCTTCCAAGTCGAAAAAGAAATGATGGATTTAAAGAAAAATCACAATGTCGATATTTCAGCCATTTTTCCTCCAGATGTTATTAACTCTTTAGATATAGAAAAGAGACCTAATCTTTATAGACGAATTTTGGACGTATATATAGAGAATGGAATTGCTGTTTCTGAAATTG
>JAATFC010000375.1 GCA_015655435.1 Chitinophagales bacterium
GTCGCGGCCGACATCGACGGGTCGAAGATCGCAACGTTCGGCCCGAAGTCCGGGGTGTCCGAGGTCGGGATCGTCGGATCGGTCGAACCACCGCCGGAGCCCGAGGTGAAGACGCCGAACTCCCAAAGCGAGTAGCCATAGCCGGTCCCGCGGACCGTGCCGTACATCCGCACGTACCGCCCCGTGCCGGAGACTTCATGGTTTCAAAAATGTTTTTCATATAGAAGGAGGTATCATCAACTATGCAAAACAGATAAAAGAAGAAAACCTTGAAAGCGCATTTGTCGGAAAAAATTTCGTTTTTGACAATAGACTAGGAGAACGCATTACGGAGGATGTGATTGCACATTGCCATCAATGTGGAAAACCCTGCGACACGCACACAAACTGCAAAAATGATGGTTGCCACTTGTTGTTCATCCAATGTCCAGAGTGTGCGGAAAAATATAGTGGTTGTTGTAGTGTGGAATGTATGGAAACGCTGGCAATACCAATGGAACGTAGAAAAGAGCTGAGAAAAGGTATTGACAAGGGGCAGAATATTTTCAATAAATCAAAGGTTCGTTTACGACCAAGATTGGACGAAATAAATGGACTTAAAAGCTAGAAATTGAAAGTACAACCGCCGCTATAATTGTGGCGGTTGTGTTCTTTTTTGCTAATTACTTTCCTCATACATTAACTACATAGTGACAATAGGGTGCATAGACTTATAACCTCTTTTATCTTACAATAACTATAGTGCCTGTCTTTTCAATTTTTTTATCATTGTAATCAATGGCAGAAACATAGTAGATAAACGTAGTTCCAGTGGGCTGTGGTTGATTGTTGACATAGCCATTCCAACCTTGTCCGGGTGTCTGTGTCGAATAAACTAGTTGTCCCCACCGATTGAATATTTTGAAAAAATGAAACTGTTTGATACCTGCCAATATTGGACGGATAATATCATTTTTTCCATCATTGTTTGGAGTGAAGGCAGATGGGACCAATATGTCGGTTTTGGTTTGAAAGGATTGCACTGTAATTCTCGCACTTGCATCACATCCGTATTGGTCTTTTACGTTGAGTAGGTAAGACTGCAGAGTGACTCCCTTTGGTATGTTGGCGATAGCTATTGCGCTGTCACTATAATTCAAATAGTCAGACGGACTCCATTTGTATATATAGTTTCTATTGGACTGGTCTGTTGTAGGTTTTAAAACTAAAGGCTGGTTCAATACAATAGTGGTATCTCGTGTTAATCCGATGCGAAAAGCAGGGGCGATTTTCACGACAATAGTATCTTGCACGTGTTTGCTGCAATAGCTGTTTCGGTCGTAGCCATCCACAATATAAGTAGTTGTCTGTTGCGGTTTTACAGTTATTGAGTTGCTTGTTTGATTGGTCGTCTTCCAGATGTTGTCTGTGGTTGTTCCGCCTGTATTGAGTTCGATACTGTTGCCGATGCAAATCGTCGTATCGTTGCTTGGTTCTATTGCTAATTTCGGATATGGAGCAGCCAATACTTGTACCGTTTGTTCTGTCGTACAATGCGAACCGTAAGTTGCTTGTATATTGTAACTATTGTTGCCACTAACCAATAAGGACGGTTGTTTTAGCTTGTTATTATTTAGTAAATCATTGCCAGATAAAAGTTGCCAATCATATTTCGTGGCAAGAGAAGACACATTGAAAGTGGCGGAATCCCCAATACAAGTGTATAAGTCGTTGGATACTATGTTTAATTCCTTCAGAAGATTTACGCGAACCTTTACGGATTCTATACAATCCTCACTCTGAGCCGTCAACGTATACTCTGTATTGGTCTCAGGATATACGAGCGGCGTGTTTGTATTTGCATTTAGAATCTTTGCACTATTAGGAGTCCACTGGTAAGACTGTGCAAAAGGAGAATTGACAACCAGTTGCACGCTGTCTTTATAGCATATAGTTGTGTCAGTGAATAGAGGTTGTAAATTCAAACTATTAAAAACGGTAAAATTATGGGAAATGGTATCACTGCAACCTTTACTACTACCAACCAATAGGGTAACTTTATAGTCGCCAGGTTGTGCAAACTGATGTGTGGGATTTTTTTCGGTTGAAGTGGTGGTGTCCCCGAAGTCCCATTGCCAACTATTAACGCTGCCATTGTTTGCCACTGTAGCGTCAGAAAATCGACTAGCGGCGAGGATACAATTGCCTTTTGTGTCGAAGCCTGGAAAAAAACCAGGATATGCATTGATTTCCGCCGTCGTCGAGTCCATACACTCTTTAGAGGTTCCTGCTTTTAGTTTTAAAGTGTAGGTTCCCGCTGCCGGATATTCATATGTAGGATTAGGGTCGTTAGAATTGGCATTTGGGTCGTTTGGTACACCAAAGTCCCAATAATAGGTTGCATTGTTGAGCGTCGTGTTATTTTTAAAAGTAAAAGATAAGTCCTTGCAATTGATGTAGCTGGGATTGAGAGAAGCGGATTCCAGAGAGCAATCCGTAACGTTGATTTGCAGTTCCTTTTTTGTAATATTGATAATGACTCCGTTCCGCCATTCCTCAGCATACACTGCGACGACATATTCTCCCGTTTCGGCTGGAGCTTTTCCAGTAATAAGCCCAGTTGTAGGATTAATTGTGATGTCTGACCCCAATGGCTGTTCGCCACTATAAGGCAATACATAATTGAGGTTCGAATAGGGTGGTGCTGTTGGTGGTACTAGTACCGTATTGTTATTTCCTCCTGCATCATTTCCGGGCCCAAATGAATAGCTTAGTGAATCCCCATCAGGATCTTCCGCCGAAAATGGTATTGCGACCTGAGAATTATGACAGACAACGCTTGTGTCCAAGAAGTTGAATTGCGGACTATTGTTTTTGTAAAAATCATGCTCGGTTCCCATGACAGTTGTGGGTTTTTTTCCTGGGATGCGCGTAAATAATGTAATACCAGTGTTGCCAGAATTGTAAATATTTACAATGTTGTCCACGCGGGCCCTAAATTGTACATTGAGGTCGTAGCCTTCCGTATTGTTGGGTAGCGTCAATACGGTTGAATATGTATAGACATTATAGCAGATGTCGGGTTGATTGACGATACATGGGCTGAAAGACTGTTTCGTCATCATCTGAGGTGGATTAGCGGGAATAGTTACGTTGTCTAGTGCCTTTGCATGTGTACCTGCATCGAAGATTCCCAATATTACCGTCGCTGTATAGCTCTGCGTATTGTGACAGTCTATATATAGATAAACCGTAACCTTGTATGTAGAAGTTGTCGCACTGGAAAGGTTGGGGTAGTATTCATAACCAATCCATCCACCTTTCACATGGTGGGCAAAAACTATGGTATTACAAAATAATACATATAGAATAAGTAAAAATATCCTTTTGATTTGCTTCATTAGTTCTACTAAAATGAATAGCCTAAATATATGCCAGCCGTCCAGTTATAAGTTCCCATATTATGCGTTCCTTTTTCCATATAATCAATCTTAAAAGTTGGAAGACAATCATATTGAAACCGCAAATCAATATAGAAATTTCCGTGAGGCATTTCTTCCGTTAACAATTTGACTCCACCCAATATACTGTAATTGACTTTCCGGACATTTTCCAAAGGATAGTTTTTGCCTGTATTGGACGGGGAATAGATATCTATGTTTGGATCGTCGGGATTGCTTTCGGAATATTTTGCACGTAGGTTAAAGTTAGGAGATGCTCCCGCATATAACAACAACCCTGCTTGCCCAAATTTATTGTTTGTAACCCTGTATTGCAGCGTAACGGGAGTTTCGAGGTTGTTGATTCTATATTTGAAATAATAATATCCTTTGTTCACGCTCCCATCGTCACTTTCGTAATCAGAGCCCTCAATATAACGTCTATAAACAGCACCGCGACCATTGTATAGTGCTTCTATCCCAAGTGTTAACCGGGCGGACAATTGATAATCGGCCGTAACTCCGGGAACAAACGTCCCTCGTACGTATTGCTTGAATCCGCTATAATATTCGTTAGAGGTGTTTTGTCTATCGAATGGAAAAACATTGTTCGAAAAGCCGGAAAAGCTTGCACCAGCCTTTAATCCCCAATGAAAACGGTCGGCATATATGGTAATCAATTGGCCTTTTGAAACGATGGTAAGACAGACAAAAGCCAATATAAACGTCAATTTTGTAATCTTCATGACAATCACAGCGTATTCGTTAAATCTTGAATGTAAAATGAAATATTTACATAAAATACGTAAATATTACTAACTTCATAACTTCTCAAACATACTTCATTTTAATCAAATACTATTTATGAAAAAGTGGCTTTTTGCTGCAACCCTATTTGCAAGCAGTGCCGTATGTGCCCAAGTAACTCCACTGTGGCTGCGTTATCCTTCAGTCTCGCCTGACGGCAATAATATTGTTTTTGGATATAAGGGAGATTTATATCGAGTGCCGACTGGCGGTGGAACAGCGATTCCGATGACGCTGGGCGAGTCGCAGGAGATGATGCCCGTATGGAGTCATGACGGCAAGTATATTGCATTTGCAAGCGACCGTTATGGCAATTTTGACGTGTTTGTCATGCCCGCTACCGGCGGTGAGGCTGTACGAGTGACGACCAATAGTGCTGCAGATTATCCATATGATTTTTCTCCCGACAATAAAAAAGTATTGTTCGCATCATCCAGAAACGCCCCTGCAAAAAGTATTCGTTTCAGCTATCCATTGTTCAAAAACCTGTATCAAGTTCCCATTACGGGCGGTCGTCCTATATTGGTGACGGCGGCAGGAGCGGACAACGCTCATTTCAATAAATCCGGAGACCAGTTGATTTTTCAGGATATCAAAGGTTACGAAGACCCTTGGCGCAAGCACCATGTTTCTGCGATAACGAGGGATATTTGGCTATATAATATTCCTTCCAAAACATACAAACAAGTAAGTGATTTTGCTGGGGAAGACCGTGAGCCAGTTTTCTCAAATGACGAACAAAGTATTTTTTATTTGAGTGAAAAAAAAGGAACGCAAAACCTGTTCAAACGTTCGTTGGCAAATGGTTCGGAAGTTCAGTTGACTTCATTCAAAGACAATCCTGTTCGCCATCTGAGCCGTTCTGACGACAATACATTGGTTTTCTCATGGAATGGCGAAATATACACGTTGAAAGAAGGTGGACAACCACAAAAAGTAGCTATCCAGATATTGAACGAAACGCGTGAAAATATCGTCAAAAATATTCCTGTCATGGGCAATGTGAGCGAATTTGCGTTGAGCCCTAACGGAAAAGAAATAGCTTATGTCAATAGAGGTGAAATTTTCGTGAGTAGTATCGAAGGAAAATTTACCAAAAGGATTACCAATACGCCCACTCAGGAACGCATGGTACAATGGAGTCCGGATGGGAAAACCTTAATCTATGCGGCTGAACGCAATGGCAGTTGGGATATTTATAAAACAACCGTTGTTTCTCCTACGGAAAAGAATTTTTTCTCTGCGACTTTACTTAAGGAAACTCCTGTAATTGCTACAGCAAAAGATGAATACCAGCCACGTTATGCACCTGACGGAAAAAGTATTGCATACGTTGAAGAGCGCAACTCTCTGAAAGTCTATAATCCAGAAACAAAAACGACGAAAACGTTACTTCCGTTTGGTCACAACTACAGCTATTCCGACGGCGATTGGGATTTCGCATGGAGTCCTGACAGCAAATGGTTGTTGGTAGATGACCAGCAAGGTTATTTTTCAGCCAACAATGCTGCACTGATTAAAGCGGACGGCACAGGAAAAAACATCAATCCGATTAATAGCGGTTTCGGCGAAGGCGGCAATAAATGGGGACTTGACGGAAAGATGTTTACATGGGAAAGCGACAAACTTGGAAGGAAATCCTTGGCAACACAGGGAAGCCGCGAAGTGGATATTTACGCAGCTTTCTTTGACAGAAAAGCTTATGACCAATTTGTATTGAGCAAGGATGAATATGATTTGACTAAAGATAAAAAAGCGGATAGCTCCGAAGACAAAAAAAATACTAAAAACAAAATCGACCCCGACAACATTGTATTCAAAGGTGATTCCAAAATGCCAGAACTGGACTTGAAAGATTTGGAGCAGCGCATCGTTCGGTTGACGATAAATAGTTCTTCCATCAGCGACTATGCGTTGAATAGAGATGCAAGCAAACTATACTATTTAGCGGCATTTGAAAAAGGTTATGATTTGTGGGTGACTGATCCTCGCACGCATGACACAAAAATTTTGGTCAAATTGGGAGGTTCTCCTAGCGGTATCGAAATCAGCAAAGACGGTAAAAGTTTGTTCGTAAGCAACAGAGGTTCTTTGGTGAAAGTAGATGCAACGAATGGCGAACTATCACCAATTTCCATAGATGCGGAAATGTCGTTGAATCCAGCAGCAGAAAGAGCTTATGTATTTGAACATGCGTGGACGCAAGTGGAAAAGAAGTTTTACGATACGACCTTGCATGGTATTGACTGGAAAGGATATCACGATATTTATGCGCGCTTCTTACCACATATCAACAACAACTATGATTTTCAGGAATTGCTGAGTGAGCTGTTAGGCGAGTTGAATGGTTCGCATACAGGAGGCCGTTACAGACCAATAGTTTTCAATGGAGAAGCTACGGCAACTTTAGGCTTGTTGTATGACGAAAGCTATACTGGCAAAGGTCTGAAAGTGACAGAAGTCATTGCGAGTGGTCCATTCGACAAATCGGATAGCAAAATAAAAGCAGGTGATATTATTACAGCAATTGACGGGCAAGCGATTACGGATTCTTCGGATTGGGCTTCTTTGTTGAATCGGAAAGCGGGTCGTTTTACGTCAATAAGTATTCAGGGAAAGGGCGAACAAACAATAAAACCAATCAGTGCGGGTGAGGAGAATGACCTACTATATACTCGTTGGACTAAGCGTATGGAGAAACTGGTAGATAGTTTGAGTGGAGGCAAGGTTGGTTACGTTCATGTGAGAGGAATGAATGACGGA
>JAATFC010000294.1 GCA_015655435.1 Chitinophagales bacterium
ATACTGTATGCACCTTGGAATGGTGCGGGAGCTGCCAATTTTAATGATTTGAAAATGAACATTAAAAAATCCTTTACCAATGAGGGATTTAACGCTCAGCAAAAAACTTCTAACGTATTTGCGCGGGCAGATTATAAGATTTCGGATGAATGGACTTCGCAGACCAATTTTACATATACAAACGGTGACTATTATACCCCTTATATTTTTGCCAATATAGAGACGGACGCCAATATGGGACTTCGTGCAGTAAGAGAAGTCTATGATGTTTATGGCACAATGAACACAACAGATATACAGCAGAATTTCATTGGGGATTTTAAGATTGGAAAACTGAGAAACCGATTGGTCTTCGGATTGGATTACACCCAGTTTTCGGGTAGATCTAATCGTAGAGATGTGTATGTAGATACGTTAGCTGTTGACTATACAGATATCCAACCTTTAAACAGGGACGCTGTAAACCAATTATTGGCTGCTACAGGAGCCGATATATACTCTTACACCTCCAATATTTATAGTGCATATGTTTCCGATGTTTTGAATATTACCCCTCGGTTATTGGCAATGGGGAGTGTAAGATTTGACCATTATTCGCCTACCGGAGACAGAAGCCAAAATTCTGTATCGCCAAAATTTGGTTTAATTTACCAGATTGTTCAGGACAGGGTTTCTCTTTTTGCCAATTACATGAATGGCTTTCAAAATACAAGTGGACAGGATTATAATAAAAAAGCTTTTCATCCCCAGCATGCCAATCAATTGGAAGGTGGAGTAAAAGTCGAACTATTGAACAAAAAACTTAATGCGGCCGTCAGCTATTATGACATCGAAGTCTCCAATATTCTCAGAAACGATCCCGACCACAAAGACTTTTCTATTCAGGATGGGACGCAGGAGAGTAAAGGGCTTGAGATTGACCTAAACGCCAATCCGGTAAATGGTCTCAATATAACGGCTGGCTATGCATACAATGATATTTATTACAAAAAAGCTGACGAATATCTTGTAGGGAAAAGAGCATTGAGCGCTCCAAGAAATGTAGCAAACTTATGGATAAGTTACAAATTAGGAAAAGGAGCCTTGGATGGATTTGGATTTGGATTTGGTGGCAATCATAGCGACAAGTCTTATATTCTGGCAGATGACAATTCCTTTGTTCTCAATGGATATACGGTTATGGACGCCACCGTATTCTATGATAGAATCAAATGGCGTGTAGGGCTGAAAGTGAACAATATTGGCGACAAGCATTATTGGGTAGCTAATTATTATCCTGTCCCACAAGTACCACGACAGATATTGGGCAGCTTGACCATCAGATTCTAGAAGACTGAGTAATCTCTCTGGCAAATAAAAAATCCGGCGAAAAAAACATTGTTTCGCCGGATTTTTTATTTAAAATATTATGAATCTATACCATAAAATATCAATTACAAATCAAACTTAGTCGCAAAAAAACTGCTTAAAGTGAAATGACTAACCGAGTCTTTTACCTGTTTTTCGCCTGTATTGGACTTCATGTTGACAGAAGGAAGCACGTTAGGCATGTATATGGAGTTTTTCACATTATCCTTTAATGTGTCAATTGTACTATCTACATATTGGCACGATGTAAGAAAGATTAGCATGGAAAATCCCACCAATATTTTTCGCATACGGGGCGTTTTAATGTTGTAAAGTTAGAAAACTATTTGTAATTTTACAAATAGCCTCCTACTTATTATTCTTTTGTAATAAATAGTAGAAGTGGCGCAACACTCAATATAAGTAACAAGAAGAGAAGTGGCTGATAATAAAAGATTTGCGATTGTTGATTTGGAAACGACGGGTAGCCCGGCTAGCAGTAATGGTATTACGGAAGTCGCAATAGTCTTACATGACGGAAAGAATATAGAAGGCAAATATGAAACTTTGGTTAATCCTGGAATGCCAATCCCTCCGTATGTTGCCCACTTGACACATATCAGCAACGAAATGGTTGCCACTGCTCCCGATTTTGGCGATGTTGCTGACGAGATATATAAGATATTGGATGGACGCATCTTTGTTGCACACAATGTGAGTTTTGACTATCCTTTCCTGCAACATTTCTTCTTGCGTTCCGGAATAAACTTTCAGGCAAATAAGCTTTGCACCTTAAAACTTACAAGAAAAGCATTTCCTTCGTTTGAGCGTTATGGCTTGGATTACCTATGCAAAGTGATGGATATCAATCTGACCAACAGGCATCGTGCCGGAGGTGATGCTTACGCGACCGCGCTTATATTTGACCGAATCATCAACAATGGTGGCGGTAAATTGATAGATGCTCTTACCGAGAAATATATCTCAAAACAGTTACCCGTGCAACAACCATTTAACCAACGACAGATGGTACTAAAAGGTAAATAGAAGAGTTATTTGCTCAATGCTTTTATGTCCTTTATTTCCAATATATTTTTGATGTTATCTCTTTCCGTCGCATGAATCATCGCTTTGCCAAGGTTACTCAAGGAAACGATCCTGGACGAAGAGAAGATACTGATTATTTTCACGATAACTACATACAGTTTTTTGGCGTTTTTCTGTCCTGCAAAAGGTGACATGCCTCCCGGTCTGAAATTGTATTCTTTTGCAAAACCCATATTGGTTAAAGCGTTTTCTGTTTTTCCTTTCACGCGCGCCCACATGATTTTCCCTTTTTCCGAACTGTCCGTATGCGCTCCCGAAACGAAGCAGAAAAATATATTGGGATTGACTTTCAATAATGTTTGTGCAAATGCAATCGTCGTGTCGTAAGTGATGTGTGTATATTGGGCTTCCTTCATCCCAACCGAACTAATCCCCGCACAGAAGAAACAAGCATCATAATCCTCTATATCTTTTGCGAAATCATCCAGTTTGGTAAAATCCGGAACAATCAATTCTTTCAGTTTGGAATGCTGTATACCGCAGGATTTCCTTGATATGCTTAGGATTGCAGAGACTTTGTTATTCTGCATACATTCTAATAGTACGCCTTCGCCGACCATTCCCGTAGTGCCTGTAATGATGACTTTCATATTGGATATTTTAGTTTAAATCTATCCATTTTTTTTCAAAATATACGTTTCTGTTATTACCTAAGCTGTCATTTAGATTGACAACGACAAAGTTTTTATCCGATTTCTTGTATGTCAAATGGAAATTTTGGTCTGAATTTCCTAACGAATAGTAAGATCCGTATTTGCAATCGAAAGGATTGCCGTCAACTTCATCTGTAAAAACGGAAAATAAAAGCAATTTTTCCGAATCGGTGTCAGGTTGGGCATAGCCAAATATCCTGTAATCGTTCCTTATATTGGCATAAAGATTTAGACGGCTATCGCCTTCTGATAAATCCACGGATATTTTGGATAAAGCATCTTCAGAAAGAGGTTCTAAGTATATTTCTTTTTTCTTAGCAATAATTTTTACCGTTGTGTCCGATTGCAGAGAGCTGTCAATTGGTGGATGATTTTCTTTTTCCCTTGTCACATTTCTTTGTTGACAACTTGCCAATATTATAATTAGGCAAAAAGTATTCAATATGTTTTTCATACGTTAGTTATATCATTCAAAATAATCACCTATATGCAAAATCCCAACAAATGCTGGGGTTTCACACTTTTATACTAAATAAAAACTACTTCAGTTTTGCATAGTCTTTCGAAACTAAATCCCAATTGACTACGTTCCAGAAAGCTTCAATGTATTCAGGTCTTTTGTTTTGATGTTTGAGATAGTAGGCATGTTCCCAAACGTCCAAACCCAATATCGGCGTGCCTTTCGCTTCCGTAAACGACATCAACGGATTGTCCTGATTGGGAGTGGAAACGATTTTTAGTTGTTTGTTGTCAACGACTAACCAAGCCCAACCTGAACCAAAAACGCCTGTCGCAGCTTTGGCAAATTCTTTTTTGAAATTGTCCAGACTTCCAAAACTCGTATTGATGGCAGAAGACAATTGAGAAGACGGCTGTGTTGGTTTTGGAGACAACCATTTCCAGAAAAGAGAGTGGTTGTAATAACCGCCCGCATTGTTGCGCAGTGCACTTTCCGTCGGTTTTACATTCTTCAATATAGAAAGGATATCCTGGTTTGCGTAAGCAGGATTGGCTACTATCGCTTTATTGAGATTGTCAATATAAGCCTGATAATGTTTGGTATAGTGTATGCGCATCGTTTCCGTATCAATTGTCGGTTCCAGCGCGTTGAAATCGTATCCCAGCGAATCTGGTTTGAACGGAGCTGTTGGCAAATAATCCGTTTTTTTCAAAGCAAAAGATTTTCCGCCCACCAATACGCCAGCGCCTATCAGTCCCATATCTTTTATAAACGTTCTCTTGTCCATTTTATCTCAGTTTGATGTTATTATTTGGCTACAATTTTACTTAATTATTATCGAATTAAATGTTATAATTGAGAAAAGCGCGCCGAATCAATCCTAATGTGACAGTAAAATTACATCCAGCCATTATTTCTGTTATTTTTGCGTTGTGAGAAGAAAAAAAGAAAGAGTCGTATTGGAAGACGTGTTGGTGACGGATTATGCAGCCGAGGGGAAATCGCTTGCGCGCGTTGATGGAAAAGTGGTTTTTATTGAAAACACCATTCCCGGCGACATCGTGGACGTACAATTGTCCAAAAACAAAGCGGACTGGGCAGAAGGATTTCCGCTACGCAAAAAAAAGGATTCGCCCAATAGGGTTTCGGCTTTTTGCTCACATTTCGGGGTGTGTGGTGGTTGCAGTTGGCAGACTTTGCCTTATGATTTGCAACTACAATACAAACGACAGCAAGTTGTGGACAACCTCACTAGAATCGGAAAAGTGGAACTGCCTCCGATACAATCCATTGTTGGTTGTAC
>JAATFC010000363.1 GCA_015655435.1 Chitinophagales bacterium
AGCGGCTATGACAGGTTTCATATCCAAAGCCGGTTGTACGACTGTCGGCTTTGCCGTCTTTTCCGCCATGGAGACAAGTACTGCCTCCATTCTTGCTATTGCGGAAGCCTGTTCGGACAGCACGGTTTTCAATCCTGTAATTTCTTCCGAAAAGGTTTCGAGCAATACTTCCGTTCTGGATATATCTTCCTGTGACATATTTATGCATTTAATCTAGTAATACGCCTACCCTTCTTTTTCTTCTTTTGTTCCTTCTCGTATTCGCTTTGGGTAATGTGTCCGAACGTCGTGGCATCGGTTTCTGGACGCATCAATTCAAAAATAAGGTTGCCAATAGCCTGGGAGGATTGAATCAGAACATCGGAGAGGTTGCCACTGTTTGCCTTGTTGTCATGGTCAATTGATGGATGGCTTAAGTAATATTTATCTTTTCCTCCTAGTTTCCTTTCCTGGTTTTGTGCATACTCAAACTGTCTTTTCAAGGCTAGGATTCTTTCTATCCTGGAGAAAGAAAAACCAACTTCACTCCCTTTTATACTTACTTTCCTCTTGTCGACAAATCTGATACCCCGTCCCTTGATTACCTGATAACCTCGTTTTTGCATTCCCCTTTCGAAAGAGGTATAGTTCTCCGATTGCTGTAAAACATTACGGATATCTTTTTGCAGTTGCGTTTTTCTTTGATCCAGACGCGGCAATTTTCTTTGGCTCTCCTGTAAGAACTTTCGTGGACTCAATACTTTTTGCAAGCCAAATCTGAGTTCCAGTTGGCGAGAGAGTTCCGCGATCTTTCGAAAATCGTGTGCATCGGAAAGCAACTTCCCGTCAAATCCCACTCGGTTTGCCACGATATGGATATGCTGTCCCTTACTGTCCTTATGCAAGACGGCAAGGTATTGGTGATCCGAAAAACCCAGCTTGTGCGCACAGAGTGCCGACGCATCCATCCACTGATCTTTTCGAAGGTTTTCTCCATCTGCCAGTCTTAAGGAAATATGTAGAACTGGTTTTTCCGCTCGATCATTGAGTCTCCGGACTTCGTTAAAGTCAGCTATAAGCTCCGGCTTTTCACCAAAGCATTGATTGTAGGCAATTACTTCTGCCCTATTCTGAAAGGACAATCCAGCAGAAGCCAATTCCAGTATTTCTTCTGGAGAGAGATGCTTTTTGTCCTCCAGTACATAGGATATACATCCTCTGAAGGAACACCCTTTGGTAATTTTACCGATCATGGAAATGTGCTTTAATCGTGCAGGTCAATGTTTTTATTTCTTTGGACAACCATTTAAGTTCCGCTCTCTCCATGGGGTTAAGTTCGTCCAGACCATTTCTTTTTTTAGCTATCTGGTTTAAGTTGGCGGCGGTATGGTTCAGGGTGCCGGTCAGTGCCAACACATCTTTTGGAAGTACTTTTCGTCTTGCTTTCAGCTGCAACCTCAAACCCAGTTCCCTTAAAAACACGGATACCGGCAGACATACATTTCGGGCATTTGCTTCTATTATCCAGCGTTCTGACATGCTGCATTTGACCGCCAGGTGCTGGGTTCTAACTATGGACTTTTTCGGTCGTCCCCCTTTGTTGCGTATATTTTTCGAGCCTTCCTCTTTTCCCTTTTCGTTTTCCATTTTACCGATATTGAATGCTTTGCATGAAACAATCTCCCCCTGAACCTGCATACATGAAGATTTGGGGGAAGTTTTGGGTTACCCACAACATAGCTGGCTCCGTTCAAATCCAAAAAATCTCCCTATCCCTATAATTTCATGGCTATGGAAGTTCCAGACTTAAGACGAAACATTCCCTTTCACTTCAAACCATCTTATTTTTAGCCCTATTATTGTAACTATCTGCTAATTCTTCCAATGTTTTCTTCCTACCGTTCTTAATCCAAGCGACCAGTTCGGAAGGAAAAAAATATAGCTGCCCTCGAAAAGAATGCGGCAGTTGCCTCCTGCTACACAACTGGTAAACCGTATTAGGTTTCTTGCCAAGGATACGTGCAGCCTCCACAATATTTACAGGTTCCTCTACAGATGGGAACACTTTTTCAGTCAATTGTTTTAATCCTTTTTGTAGGAGTTCCAACTGCTCCATAGTCCTTTCCATCACATCGGGTAGACTGTCAAAAGAATACTTACCGTCCATAGGGATAGTTTTATATATTTGTAATATTAGATAATATTTATTACCTATTTCAAAGATAAAGTATATTATTAATTATTACCTACAACAGATAATATTATTATAAAATAATTTGTTAAATATGATTCAGTTAAAAGCATTGAGAGAAGAAAGCGGATGGACACAAAAAAAGATGTCGACACTGCTGCAATGCAACCAGAGCTTCATCTCCCATATCGAATCAGGCAAGGCTTTCCTACCGGAGACCTACGAAAAATTACTGGAAGAAAAATTCGGAGCGGAAACCGTCAATCGGTTCCGAGATAACACCAAAGGGGAAAAAGCCGGCAAGCTGGACAACCTGCTCGGGGTACACGACTTCACATCCTCCGAATACATCCGTTACCAAAACCAGTTGCTTGCGCTGTTGGACGAGATCAAGTCCAGGACAGGCATGGAGATAGCGGATATTTCAGAAAGGCTGTATGGCAAGAAAAGAATGATTGGAACATCCCTCTCAAGTGGCAAGGTTGCACGCAATATGGCGAAGTACATAGCCTCGCGTCTGGACAAGCTGGGACTGAACAGGAATGAGATTCCGCTGCCTCCGTTGGAAAGCCCGTTTTCAGGAACCCCCTATTACAGAACGGTCACTGCGTTATTAAATGGAGAAAGAGCAGATGAACAAATACAGCTTCCGGGAGATCAAGCGGAGGCCTTTATTCAAAGCCCGGCAGACATACTTCCCTCCATACACCGAAAGGACCTGATTGGACTGACATCTACCAGACCGGAAGACATAATTTACGGCAAGACCTACCTAGTCGTATTCCAGGACTTGTCACATACTCTGCAATACCTGAGCCCAGGGTCTTCACTCGACAAATACCGGCTGTCAAATGGCAACAAGACAGCATTTACGGAAGTGGAAAGGCTGGATGTCCTTTATATGTATAAGGTAAATGTGGTCGTCCAATACCTATAGGCATGCACGGGGTGCAACTTACACTTTGCCGCCCGTCCCCCCATCACGAACATCTGAAAAGGAGGAACGGAAACCCAAAACGCGGATATCATTTGCCTTCGGACATAAACGGAACCGAGCATATGCATGCCATTCCATTTAAGCGTCATCGTTGGTTATAAGAATGGGTCGCCGAAACAGGTAGTTGTTGCCCTATTGGAATTCTTCTTATAGTTGTTACTGTTTGTTGAATAATTCCCTACCGTAGGTTTACTAAATGTAACGTAAGCTCAAATCTCATTGCCTAATCGACAGCTGCAAAAAATTTCATCCACATACAAAGAACTTATTTGCGGGTTTTGCCTGAATGTTGGCTTGACAACGGACAAATAACACCAGTAGCTCTTTAATACCTGTTAGGCGCTCTTTAACGAGATTGGCTGAACTCCGGTGGAATAGATTATGAGCCTTTCCGATTCGCTACATTAAACGTGTAGTGCATGGCCATTATGAACCATCGAACTTAAATTGATGGTAGAATTCGAACCCAAATTTGTAGAAAGTCACGAGTCGGGCTTTCTTTGCCATCTCAACGAATGCACAGTACCTCTTGATATCGTTCCAACAAAGCGTACCGCAATGGTCATTCACCTTGGTTCGTATTCGATATTGCAAAGATTCCCACCGTATCATGCATTGCATTTGCGCAGTTAAAAATTAATACTATCGTTTTAAACGAGGGTATTCGAGGTAATCCGAATAAAGTGATTATTAATAAAAGTGGGTTATATGCGTTAATCTTGAATAGTAGAAAACCTTCTACCAAAGCATTCAGAAAATGGGTAACTAAAGAAGTTATACCGTCCATTAGAAAAGCGGGAAGCTATGGGAAACCGAAAGAAAGCCTTCCTGATTTTATCAAAAGGTATCTTGGAAACCTTTCCAACGTAAAAAGGGGTTACTTCTCAGTTATTACGGAATTGTATGTAAGGTTGTACTCTGAGCTTGAAATGTAGGGTTACGTGATTCCAGATAAAGCTAGAGACCGTAAAATGCTTTGTCCTGACATCTCAGTTGGAAAGCATTTTACGACGTATTTGACAACCAAAAGGTCTCCATACATAAACGCTAGAATGCCCTATAACCATCATTATGAAGATGGTAGGATTGTACAAGGATTTCAGTATCCAAATGCAGTACTTCCCGAGTTTATCGATTTTATGTTCGATTATTGGATTCCAAATTGTGCCGAAGATTACTTCAAGAAAAGGGACGGCAAAGCACTCAATTACCTTCCGAAGCTTTTGGCTAAGAACGCATCATCAGTTTTACAGGTTAGGTACAAAACCTAAAAATAGCAGCCCCTTTAACCGGGGCTTTTTTGTTGCCCATTTAACATGCCCTTTCAAACAATCATTCCACCCCGTTTGTAATTACCAAAAAAGAATATCTATGCCTACAAACAAATTGTTTTCTGACGTGAAAGGGACGATAGAGGAGAAAGCCTACCGTGACGCCTTGCAGGAGTTCCTGGACACCAACGCCGCAGATCTGAGCGAGGCGATGAAGATAAGCGTCGTTGATACACCGGACGGGTACGTGTATTTTTCAAGCGGAGAGGACGGGATTGAGGTAACCATGAAGCAAAGGGAATAGCGGTTAAAAAAAACCTAAATTTACCCAAAATTTGATTGATGCCAGACAGCTTAGGGGAAGAGTTCGTGCGTTATTACGATGGGGTTTCCTCGCAAATATCCGAAATTGTAAGAATGCGTGGCAAGCAGGCAGCCGTAAGTGAGATGGACGGTGTTATGGTTGAGGACATGGCTCTCCTTAGGGTGTTTATATATGCCGACGAAAACGGAGACGCGGACACTAGCGAGGTGGCAAGAATAATATTGGAGGAAAGGGGCTATCATATTCCAGGATAGAATTATTTCCCCCACCTTCAAGTAAGTAGTCTGCCCAAACAGGGCATCGTTTCATAAAAGTTAGTTTTTTAACGCAGCGGGTTTTCACTCGCTGCTTTTTGTTTCACCGCTAATCGATTAACTTTCCAGTATGAACTTAAAAAGCGCACGTGCTCCGAAACCACCTATCGGCGTGTTATACAACCAATCTGGATGATATATTGACTATCAAGATTTGATATAATTTTATCAACAATATCAAATACTAAATTAACTTATATAAACTTAATTAAATGACAGAAGGGAAAATAATTCACGAAGGAGAATTAAACATTGGGGATTGAATATAGTCTGCCTTAATTTTATATCAAGTGGTGTAAATTAATATATCATTGCCAAAAATTATTTTTTAAATTGTATTAACCTGTTGATTTAAAGGAAATTACATCCCTTTAAGGGGGAAAGACAGCATCTGTTGTTTTCATCTTACCAGACCATGGATTCAACGTACACTAACAAACAACCCAGATATCCTCGATTTCTTTGCAAAATCTTTATATCCAAACAACTACTTTTGAAACAAAGTTTGACATAGGCATTTGAAAGTATTTGACACAAAACAAAGAACGACAGCTAAACAGTACACAATAGGCGTTTCGACGGTTGCGGTGGTAGCTTCGGTTTGTTTTTTACTCAGGGACTGGCTTGGCTACAGAACGGTGGCGCTCATCCTGCTCATGGTAGTTTCGGTTATCGCCATGCTTTTTGACATTGTCCCTGTCATTGTTACCGCGTTGTTAAGTGCCGTCATTTGGAACTTTTTTTTCATTCCACCACTTCTCAATTTTCATATTGACAATGCACAGGACTTGTTAATGTTCTTTCTTTATTTTTTTATCGCTTTGGTTAATGCTGTTTTGACTTTTAAAATTCGAGAAGCCGAAAAGAAGGCCCGGGATAAAGAAGAAAAAGAAAAGACTATTACCTTGTACAACACCTTGCTCAACTCACTTTCGCACGAATTGAGGACACCCATCTCTACTATTTTGGGGGCCGTGGACACTTTAAATGAAAACAGGGAAAAGTTGAGCGTGGTTAATCAAAATGTTTTACTTACCGAGATTAGCAAAGCCGGTTTCCGGTTGGACCGGCAGGTGGAAAACCTGTTAAACATAAGCCGTTTGGAAAGTGGGACGTTGCAGCCGAGATTGGACTGGTGCGATATGAACGACCTTGTCAATTCCGCGATGCAGAAATTGCCCACAAGAAACAACCACAAAATTATTTTTCAGCCTGACGGGAATCTGCCGTTATTCAGGATTGACACAGCTTTTACGGAACAGATTGTATATAATCTGTTGCATAACGCCATTCAATACACACCTAAAAACACAGTTGTCGGGGTAAACGTAGAACACCAATCCGGGAACTGTGTTATCGTTGTTGCGGA
The DNA here is from genome assembly GCA_015655435.1 of Chitinophagales bacterium. Lineage (GTDB taxonomy): Bacteria > Bacteroidota > Bacteroidia > Chitinophagales > Chitinophagaceae > Rhizosphaericola. Next base: position 6,447 of record JAATFC010000363.1, read on the forward strand.
CAATGGACAAGGCTTTCCAGAAGATGCAATTACGTTGGTATTTGACAAATTTTATCGTTTGCCGAATACCAAGACCGGCGGAAGCGGTTTAGGACTCTCCATTGTGAAAGGTTTCGTGGAAACACAGGGCGGAACAATAAAACTTAACAACAACGCAACCGGCGGAGCCTCGTTTACGGTTGAAATTCCTGCCCAAACATCATATTTAAACAACTTAAAAAATGAGTAAAGCAGAGATTCTAATAATTGACGACGAACCGCAAATCCGCAAGTTGCTTGAAATAACATTGGAAAGCAACGATTACAAAATGTTGCAGGCAGACACAGGGAGGCAAGGCGTTGTAATGGCGGCCAACCATCCGCCCGAATTGATTTTGCTGGACATTGGCCTTCCCGACAAAAGCGGCCACGAGATATTGAAAGAATTACGCCAATGGTACAACAAGGCCATCATAATTCTTTCCGTCCAGAACAGCGAGCAGGATATTGTTACGGCATTGGACAACGGAGCCACGGACTATTTGACGAAACCTTTTCGTTCGGCTGAACTACTGGCACGCATTCGTTCTGCCATCCGCAGAAACCAATCACAAGACGGCACTCCAATGATTGAAGTCGGGAACCTGCAACTGGACCTGACCGCCAGAACAGTGAGGAAAGACAATGAACTGGTAAAACTCACCTCTACCGAATTTAACCTGATGGCACTTTTCGCCAAACACGAAGGAAGCGTCCTGACCCTCCAATTTATCCTGAAAGAAATCTGGGGCGTCGCATACCAAACCGAAACGCAGTATTTACGCGTATTTGTGGGCACCCTTCGCAAGAAAATAGAAGACAGTCCCAACCAACCGAAACACCTTGTTACGGAAAGCGGCGTGGGATATAGGTTTCAATGATTAACACCAATCTATAATCATTATTCTTTATATCTTCTTTATAAGAACACACTATAGTTTTATATTCTGCCAATAACATTCGCAGCACTTTTGCTTCATCAAATTGAAGATGAATGGAAAAGTCAAAAAATGGAATCAATGGCAAGATTACTGCCGCGTCCCTGTTGATCGCACTCGGTATCATTTACGGTGACATTGGCACCAGTCCGCTTTATGTACTGAAGGCCATCGTTGGTGAAAGGCCAATATCCGAAGCACTTGTACTGGGCGGGGTTTCCTGTATATTCTGGACATTGGTTTTGCAAACCACCGTAAAATATGTGTGGCTTACACTCAAGGCCGACAACGCCGGCGAGGGCGGTATCTTTTCACTGTATGCGTTGGTACAGCGTTACGGAAAATGGCTGGTTATTCCTACTGTTCTGGGCGCAACGACACTATTGGCCGACGGCATTATCACGCCACCCATTTCCGTAGCTTCTGCCGTAGAGGGTTTGTCAATGGTACAGGGATTGGAACATATCCCTACCGTACCCATTGTCATAGTTATCCTTTCCCTACTGTTCTTTTTCCAGCGTTTCGGTACGCACAAAGTCGGTCGTGTTTTTGGCCCCGTAATGCTGGTGTGGTTCTGTATGCTTTTTGTGATGGGTGTTTCCCAGATTGGGCATTTTCCGTCCGTCATCAAGGCATTGAATCCACATTACGCCTATGAATTGCTGACACAATACCCTAGAGGTTTCTGGTTGTTGGGCGCGGTGTTTCTTGCTACCACAGGCGCAGAGGCATTGTATTCTGACTTGGGACATTGCGGAAAGAATAATATCCGCATTACATGGGGCTTTGTGAAAATTTGTCTGGTGGCCAATTATTTGGGTCAGGCAGCGTGGCTTTTGCATCAGGGCATTCCTGTGTTGGGCGGGCGCAATCCATTTTTTGAAATGATGCCGCACTGGTTTTTAATTCCGGGAATTATCATAGCGACCTTTGCCACGATCATAGCGTCACAAGCGTTGATCAGCGGCAGTTACACGCTCATCAGTGAAGCGATGAACTTAAATTTTTGGCCTCGCGTCGCAGTGCGCCAACCGTCTGAAAGCAAAGGACAAGTCTACATTCCAAGCGTAAATAATATTTTATGGTTCGGTTGTGTGCTGATGATACTCTATTTCCGTTCTTCCACACATATGGAAGCCGCTTACGGTTTCAGTATTACGGTTGCGATGATGATGACAACCATTTTACTTTCCTACTTTTTGGTTTATAAACTAAAATGGAACAAGGTTTTGGTGTTCGTCTTGCTGCTGTTATTCGCCACGGTCGAGATCTCTTTTTTCATTGCAAATGTCGCCAAAATAAAGGAACGCTGGATGTTTCTGTTTTTTGAACTGTCCATTTTCCTGACTATGTATGTGTGGTATTATGCCCGGAAAATCAACAACCGTTTTACGAAATTTGTAGACCTCGGCCAATACGTTCCGCAGATAAAAGAGTTAAGCGAAGATGAAACGGTACCTAAGTTCTCAACGCATTTGGTCTATCTCACAAAAGCAAACCAACGCCAGGAAATCGAAGAGAAAATCATCCGTTCCATTTTTGCCAAGAATCCCAAAAAAGCAGATGTCTATTGGTTCCTGCACATCAACAGGACTGAGAGTCCATACACGCTTTCCTATAATGTTTCCGAATTGGTGGACGATAAAATTATCAAGGTAAATGTCAATATCGGTTTCAGGATACAGCCCAAAACCGAACTGTATTTCAAAAAGATTGTGCAGGAACTGGTAAGCCGCAAGGAACTTAATCTGCACATTCGTCCGGACGGTTCTACCAGATACAATAGTGAACCGGATTTCAAATTTGTCATCATTGAAAAATTCCTTTCGGTAGAAAATGAATTTACTGTTCGGGACGGTATTTTACTCAATTCCTATTTCCTGTTGAAACGTCTGGGGCAAAGTGATGAAGCGGCTTTCGGCCTTGATAAAAGTGACATTGTAGCGGAGCAGACGCCATTGGTTTTTCAACCGAAATGCAATGTGGTACTGACTCGTGAGGAAAAGACTTCGTCAATGTGGTAAACAATGAAAACCGATTATTCACGGATATTCTACAATAAATATTTCGGGCTTGCCAACAGAAATATTGAAGTAAGAATGAAAAACGGGAAAATCATTCAAGGGATCATTATCGGCTTTTATAGAAGCTGTGATGATGACGCCATTCCCTGTATAACAAGGTGGCATATTGTTGACGAAAAGGACAAAATGTGTTTCGGGACGGATAGCCTCGGATGTATGACAGGACAAATCATCAAACAAAAAGAAATCGCATCGGTAAAGTTTTTTGACGATGACACAACTATGAATTTTAATTAGCAAAGAAAAAATGAAAAAATACATCATCACTTGTTTATGCCTGTGGGCAATGAACAGCAATGCCCAACAACTTACACAAACAGAACGTAACAGTATTGTGCAACAGGTGAAAAAGGAAATTTTGGATAGTCTTAATCATTCTTCTGTTTCCATTAGCGATACGACAGACGATGAACTTCCAAAAAACAACAGACAAAAGGGAGAACCATTTGAAGGTTTGGATATGAGTTGGGCAAACGGAAGCGACCGGCGTACCAAAAACATTTGGGGAAATACCAAATATTTTGTTCCAAGTCTTTTAATTGACGTGAACTATAATTACTCTTTCAATAATCCGATTGACAATACGGTGGTGGGAAGTACAGCCATTGCAAGACATAATGAGGTGCAGCTTTCGGCTCTGCATTTCGGTGGGGA
>JAATFC010000012.1 GCA_015655435.1 Chitinophagales bacterium
CAGCATTGGTCAAACTTGGATTGCAAAGGGTCCATGACGAATCAATAGAGAAAAATGACATAATGACCGCAGAGGAAGTTTGCGGTCTATTGTACATCAAAAAATCAGCACTCTACCAAAAAACGCACAAAAACGAAATACCCTTCCGTAAGCAGGGCAAAATGTTGTACTTCTCACGCAAGGAAATCCTAGACTGGCTGGCAGAAGGAAAAAGACTTACCGTCCATGAACAGGAAAGATTAAATGACATAGAGCTTATTGAGGCGAATAAAAAAAGATTGAACAACATATAAACGAAAGAAAATGTTGACAGACATTCTTAGAAGAGGAAATATAGTTGGTGTTTACAGCAACCAAAGTGGTATGGGAATCATAGAAGTGGTGGAAGCAAGAAGCATCCAGGTGGAAAATAATCCTGTTCCCGACGATATACGTGATGTCTTCGGACTTCCCATTACTGATATATGGCTGAAACGCTTCTATTTTGTAAAAAACAGAGTTGACAACACCTGGACAAACAACAAGTTCCCGGCCATTTACATAAAGCGTTTACAAGGAAAATGGTTACTGGCTATTGAGAATGCCAACATAGCAATTGAATACATCCATGAGCTGCAAAACCTTTTTGTTGACCTTGCGCATGAAAGACTTACTGCCGGCAATGAAACGGACTTCTAATCTTTCAGTTACCCATAACGGCAAGAACCCATCAAAGAAAAAGGACGTGCTCATCTTGCCTGGGGAAACCAAGATCTACCAATCTAACAGAATCGCACGAGGCAAATTCAAAGGTTTCACGCTCATACAGTTAAAGGTATTTGCAACTATAATAAAACAACTGCAAAACATTATTATTGGCGAAATCAACCGCAAGGAAGGCCAGCAAATGGCATTATTTGCATCCATAGACTCTTTTTCGTGTAAAGAATATGTTAAAATCCCTCTATTGTTACATGAAATAACCTCCTTTCAAAACTATAAAAACGTGGTGGTGTCTGTAGATGAAATGCGGCAACTGGCCATCGAACTTCCAGCACCGGAGGGGTATGCCAAAACCATTTCCAGCGTCATTGTGAAATATGATATTCCACGCCTGGTCAGAGGCAAGAGCGTTTTAAATGTATACCTTCCCAGAGAGGTCGCAGCACGCCTTGTATTCATAGACCGAGACGAAAAGGGACACGCAAGGGAGTATCACAATTACTTCTATAATGTTATTATGGCCTCGACAAGCAAGTATACCTTCAAACTATACCTACTCCTGTGCCTCTGGAAAAACAAAGGAAGTTTCCGGCTAAGCTACCAAGACTTGCGGGAGCAACTTGGCTTGCAACAAGGCCAATATACTGCATTCAAGAATTTCAAGGCAAGGATACTCCTTCCTGCACAGAGGGAACTGAAAAACAAAGCCGATTGCTGGTTTGACTGTTCCAAGGAAGGTTTTGAAGAAAGATCAGGGAAAACGGTCCGTTTTCTTTGTTTCAAAATAATCACTTCCGATAATGGAAACGACCAGAACGATTACTCAATGAGGCTCACCCAATGGTTCCAGACACAATTAAGGTTCAAGCAAACTGACATGCGTTTCATCGCCCCCCTTTTTAAAAATATTGGTAAGGAGGAATTTGAGTCCATTATGGAAACCTGTGCCAGCTGTCTTGATATGTATTACAAAAAAATTGGTACACAAAACCCAATTCGTAACCTGACTGCCTACATTATTCACAGTTTAAGGCAAGAATATCCACAATCCTTTCAACAATAACCGTAAGGTATCTGATTTTGTAGCAGGTAAGAACACTCACAAACTCTTTATTCCTATCTGATTTTGTAGCGGATGCTCTAATCAGGCCATTTTGAGGCTAAAACATTGTGTATTCTTTCCAAACATATCTGATTCTGTAGCGAATAAAGTAAACATATCTTTTTGTGTAGCAGATACTTATCTGAATCCGTAGCGGAATCTATCTGATTTTGTAGCGGAAACCATCTAAATCTGTAGCGGGTAAACTGCTGTATACCTTATTCAGCAAGGCTTTTGGAGGACAGTAAAAATCATTAAAAAAATTAAAAAAAAGATCAAAAGGAAAATGTAAAGGGAAAGAAAAATTAGAGGGTTGCGCCGCGGCGTTTTTTTATTTTCGGGCGCACCCTGCCAAAGTCCCGGAAAGGAAATTTTCCATCAAATAACCCACGAATTTAGCCTGCCTGTTGCAAAAGGGTACGCTGTTCGCCAAGGTCGTAAGACAAAATCCTGTTCCTTAAACCGCTGGGCTATTTACCACAGGATTAGTCATCTCCACCTTGCCCTTATTGCGCCTGGCAGGCTTGAGACCGTTCATTATTTAATTTCAAAATTTTACGGTCATGGAACAACAAATTAATGTGTTCATGCAATTCACGTTTTCAGCAGATGCGTCATTTACAAGGGAAGAGCTTGAAAAAAGGATCATGGAACTTTTTAAATCGTTGCTGGAACCTTACGATCAAGAAAAGCTATTCCCAATGGTGGAATGTATGCGGCTGTTACAATTAAAGGAAGAGGCGGAGATCTACGGCAAAAAATAACCTAAGGGGATCAAATCCCCTTTTTTATCTAATTTTTCCAATTTCCACATAAAGGGAATTTTTCCAATTAAATAACACACGAAGTTAGCAGAAAAGGAAACCTTGAACCTTATTTGATTATTTAATTTTATAAAATTAAGTAATATCTTTCAATAATTTTATACAGAAAGTGGAACATCGACTTTTCATGTGCTTATTGAGGGATTGTGAACTTTATTCCCTGAATTACTCTCAAGTCCTGAAATCCTAATATTAATAGCAGCAAAGATTGCAGTGAGACTAACATCATTGGACAATAATATTTTACATTTCCGAAGGGAAACTCCCAGGGAATTAACCCAATATAAAATTATTGGGGCAAAGTCATTTTTTGCCTCATCTAATGAACTTGGAGAATTCTTCTACCAGGAATTCCTGTCAAGTGATTATAATTTTTGGTTCAGCTGTTTCAGGCCAGCCAGGGATTTTAAACTGTTGACACAACACCCGACCCCATGGATTGGCATGCGTCTGGTATTGAAGAATCACATACAGATGGCTTATGGCCAGAAAGAATTTAATATAAGACAGGGACAGTTCAATTTCGGTTATCTGCCCATTGCTGAAAGCATATCTTTCCTAAAGGCGGGGGCAGAATACATAATCTTCGACCTTCAGCCCGGGAATCAATTAATCCGGTCAATTCCATATATATATGGGAACAAAACCTTGCATCCGTCAGATAGTGAAGAAAAGCCCTATTTCTGGGCAAAGGCATTCCAGTCTAATATGGAACTATTGGAAAATGTGGAGCAATTTTTAAAAAAGCCGTCTAATATAATATTATGTCAACAAGTAATGGACTCAATTACTAACCTGACCACTGTACCACATTTAATTCCTGAAAATCTGAAAGATATGCAGATTGCCCAAATGTTCGAGGCCAGAAATATAATGAAAATTGACCTTGGGAAGAAATATACTATCCCTAAAGTAGCCAAAATGGTTAACACCAATGAGACTTATTTAACGAGACATTTCCATCAGGTATTTGGTATAACTCCATTTAATTATATAGCCGAGAGAAGGGATGAACTCACCAAATGGCTGTTATTGCACACTGATTTTGACCTAAATATGATAGCAAAAGAAATAGGCATTCTAAAATCCTCCTCACTTATACATAGCTTTAAGGACCGCAACCTAATCTCCCCTGAAGAATGGAGAAGATCGAGAAAAAATAAGTAATAATTGCGATTGAAGAGAACAAATGATAATATTAAATAAAAATAGATGTAATTGAAAATCAATTCTGGTAGTTGCTCAAAAAAAAACTTTTATAGCTTTAAACAGTATTTCTTCCCATTGCCTGATTTTGAATACAAAGTATGACCAACTTTGTATTAAAGTATGATATAGTCCAACATAAGAGGTTAAGTAAATGGAAACATCAATTACATATCAAACTGAGCTAAAAAGCAAACGGATAACACTTAATATCGTTATCATTCTTTTACTGGTTCTTTGGATCCCCGTCAGTATAGACAAATTATCGGATTTTGCAGTATTTAGAAACGATATGCTCAACCAGCCTTTTTCAGACCGTTTGGGATATCTACTTGCTTACACGCTTCCTGTGTTGGAAATATTGGTAGTGCTGGCATTGGTTACGGAAAAGTACCGTAAAGCGGGCTTAATGCTTTCCGCCCTTTTAATGACGGCTTTTACTGGCTATATAGCTGTTGCATTATTTGGTGCATGGGAAAAGCTGCCGTGCGGATGCGGGTCGGTCATCAGAGGCATGAGCTGGGCACAGCATTTTTTCTTTAACCTTTTTTTCCTATTCCTGAGCATTACAGGACTTTACTTATGGCACAAATTACAAAGTAGCAACGCCGGAGGCGAGGCTACCGAGGGCGGGTCGGCCAAAAGACATATAAACAGTATTCTTTAACATCAAAATTTTGAAGTGATGAAAAAATTAAAAACAAACCTGTTGGTTGTTGCCGCATTGATAATCGCTGTGGTAACCATGTCGTTTAAGATGGCAGATGATAGTACAGTCTATCACTATACAAGCAACAGTACCGCAGCAGGAGCATTTGCTACCGTTGCGAACTGGGCTGAAGGAGCGGGAGATTGTGGAGCGACTGGAAACAAACCTTGTGAAATTGAAGTTCCTGATGGATCGAGCCTGTCGGATTTAATAGCAGGTAAGACAAATGCACAAGTGCTTTCTATCAACTCAAGTTCTAGAAGGAATTAAAAGTGGTAAAGGCTATCTGATTTAACCTGATAGCCTTTGCTTTTATATCTTATCTTGGATTTTGCTGTATTCCGCCAATTTCTATTACGTTTTCGGGTATGGCAATGGCATATCGCAGGTCATTCGGAGGAAGTGTAAATGTCTGTCCGTTCACAGTCCTCGAAAGTGTAATATTATAACCGTCCCGGTTCGACCGTTTAATATCGGGCCAACGTAAGCCACGCATGACTAACTCCTTTCTCCGTTCTTCTAAAACTGTGCTTAATGCGGCTTCATTGCTTGTAAAAGAATAAGCCGTAAAATCACCCACTTTCCATCGCTTGACCAAAAGCTGATTTAGTGCATTCGCAGATTGGGGTAAGTTACCTAGTCGGGCATTGCATTCAGCAATAGTTAAAAGGAGCTCCGCAGGCGTTGGGGTATTTGTTAAGCCGGAAGTCCCAAGGTGCATACCTTTAAAGAAATAAGTATTGTCATCATTTTTACCGAAGTATATGTCTTTTCTTAAATCCCCTTTAGAATACATGTCATAAAGGGATGGTGATATTTTGGCAATGGACTGATCCAATTGATCCGCATAGAGAAGCACGGTCCAATACATCATTTCCCCGCTCGTGTTATTGGTTGTTGGGATTGGATAATCCTCGTCCGGGTTCAATGTATTGAAATCTATCAGTATTGTGGAGGTACTTCCAAGGGCTTCCTCGGCATTCGTTAATGCCTTTTCATATTCTCCCATAAACAAGTAAGTCCTGGACAATAATCCATAAGCTACTCCTTTTTACGGCAGTGTAGTTCCAGATTGGACATCCGGCAAGAGCGGGATCGCATCAGTAAGGTCTTGAATAATCAAGTCATATGTCTGTTGTACAGTTGATCTCACTGACGGAATATTCATGTCAGGGTCTAACCTAAGCACCATTCCCAAATCCGTGTTAGCAGTTTGTTTATTATATGCAGGTGCCCATATCTGTACGCCGTCCAAGTATCGGGCAGCCCTGAATACCATTGCCTGCCCTTTTATGTTGTCCGCCTTGGTTCCTGTTAAATTATTTTCTTCAAGACCTTGCAACACTGAATTGCATACGAAAATGGGTTTGTAACAATTATACCATTCATCACCAGCTGAAGATACGGGTCGGGCAACATAATCAGGTTGCCAGGTGTAAAGTCTTTTATCGCTTTCATAGTATAGTGAATTAAAATCATTGTCGCTAAGATAGTAATCGTCAGAACTAACTTCACCAGATGCAATGAAGTCTACGTTCGAGTTCCCATAACTGTTTAACATAGCTTGAAAATCGTCAACTGTTGTCGGTATCGAAAGACTTTTATTTGACTTTTCTTCCAGAAATTTTTTGCATCCTAAACATAGCAGAATGGGCAAAATGAAAAGAAATGCTATTTGAATATGTTTTTTCATCAGTATGTTATCATTTAAAGTTTTGCACGAATACCAAGTACATAGTTTCTTGGTGTTACAAGAACATTGCTGCCAATATTAAAATCAGGATCAATGCCGGACTTGTTGGCTTTCCATAATAAACCAAGGTTATTTGCGTTGAAAAACACCTGAAGGTTTTTAATACCTTTTGTGGAATTGATAAGTCTTTCAAAGTCATAAGCAAGATTGATATATTGCAGTCGGACATGATCCCCTTTTTCAACCAAAATACTGGAACCGTTATAGAATCCATCCCGATTGGTATTTGTGGTATACAGATTTACAGG
>JAATFC010000348.1 GCA_015655435.1 Chitinophagales bacterium
GCCACTCATCATACGCGAACCCATCGGCGCTGCCAGTCCCCATTGTGCAGCAGCTTCCGCATCGACGCGTCTGATGTCGGGATGGTTGGCGAGTCCGAGATAGTTGTTGAGGCTCCAGATAATCATTTCCTTGTCTCTGAAACGCATGTGCGGGCCGATTTCCCCTTCTAGTTTTGGAAATGCAAAATACCCGTGAGCTCTGTTTCTGTACTGTCCGATAGGACCGTAATTCTTAATTAAATTGTCAAAAATATCCGCCATTCTCTTTGTTTGTTTACAAAACCGTTTCGGTTACGGTGAAGACTGATTTGTTCGTTAAAAACCGAACAAAGGTAAGAGATTCATTAATAAGTCCTTAAAAGTGTCGGTAAACTGTAAAATGAAACCGAGTAACAGTAATAATTGACCACATTCCGCACGCATTGGAGTAATTTTGCGTAAGCATAAAAAAGGATTTTGAAATGAAATTACCTTTCCACGATAAGCAGTTTACGTTTTTGTTTGTTTCCGCGATAGTATTGTTGGTATTGGAGGTCGTCAGCATATTGGGCTGGTCGATTCCGATGCCGATTGCACCTATTTTTTACGGTATTATGGTATTGGCGACAGGGCGCAAAATCATATTGGGTGGATTGAAATCCTTGTCCAAATTCAATTTTGGAAGCGTCAGCCTATTGATGTTGATAGCAGTGGTGAGTGCTTTTTGTCTGGGTGAATATTCGGAAGGCGCCGTCGTAATGTCGTTGTATGTATTGGGCGAGGCGTTGGAAGATGTCGGTATTGACAACAGTAAATCCTCTCTGGAAGACCTGGTCAACAAAGCTCCTCGTGAGGCTATTGTCAAAGGAGAAGGAAAACCTGTACAGATTGACAAAATTCCCATTGGGTCGATTGTGGAGGTCAGACCGGGAAGTTATATTCCTATGGATGGAAAAATAGTTGCCGGAGCATCCTCAATAGACGAAGCGGCAATTACGGGTGAACCAATAGCAAAGGACAAAAAAATAGGCGATACGGTATTTGCAGGAACGTTGAACCAGGAAGGTTATATTGAAATAAAAACGACCAAACTGTCTTCCGACACGACTTTTTCTAAAATAATCCAGCTCGCCTTTCAGGCAAATACCAACAAAAGCGAAAGACAAAAATTCATTCAGCGTTTTGCCAAAAAATACACGCCGACCATATTGGTATTGGCATTGCTGCTTTTCTTGGTATACAATTTTCTTTTACATAAAGGTGTACATGATTCTTTGAACATGGCGATTTCGCTATTGGTCATTGCCTGTCCTTGTGCAATGGTCATATCGACTCCGGTTTCCATCTACGCGGCTATTGGCAATGCTTCGTCCAGAGGCGCAATCGTCAAAGGCGGAAAATTTTTGGAAGCATTGGCGGAAGTGAAGACCGTGGCTTTGGACAAAACCAGAACCATCACCTATGGCAAACCCATCGTTTCGGATATGTTCATGTTGAATGGAACGAGTCAGGAAGAATTGTTGGCTTGCACGGCAGGAGCGGAGGTTTTTTCCGAACATCCTGTGGCGCAAGCGATTGTCGACGCTTCCAAAAAAGCAGGTTTTGAACCGCATGCCGCACACAAATACCGCTCAATAATAGGCAAAGGCGCAACTGCCGAATGTCTGGTCTGCAAGGACGAAACCATCAAGGCTGGCAATGTCGATTATATCGGAGAAAGCGAATCCATAGGGGAAGAGGAACACAAAATTATCAACAACCTTTCCAGTGAAGGGAAAACCAGTATTGTGGTCAGTTTTGGTAAAGGCGTGGCGGGTGTTTTGGGTTTGGAAGATGAAATCAAACCCGAAAGCAAACAAGTCATTGGGGAGATAAAGGCTCTGGATGTACAGCCTATCATGCTGAGTGGCGATTCCCAACAGGCAGCAACCTTTGTCGCTCAAAAAGTAGGTATCGAGAAAGTCTATGGCAATCTGCTTCCCGAAGGGAAAGCAGAAACCGTACAGCAATTGATAGCAAACGGAAATCCTGTTGCAATGGTCGGTGATGGTATCAATGATGCGCCTGCTATGGCGATGAGTACAGTCGGCATTGCAATGGGTGCCGCGGGAAGTGATGTGGCTATTGAAACGGCAAGTATCGCATTAATGAATGATAACTTGTCTTTGATTCCTTTTCTGATAAGGTTGTCACGAGCTACGGTCAACCAGATTAAGTTCAATACAGTAGGTTCCATATTGGTCAAAGTGTTGTTTGTAATATTGGCATTCATGGGTTACAGCAACTTGGTATTGGCGATTTTTGCGGATGTCGGTGTGCTGATGATTGTGATATTGCTAAGCCTACGGTTAAGGAATTTTAAGTAAGAGCAAGACTTAGCCAGAAAATCCTATAAGCGAAATATAAAAAAATGGCTTTTGCACAAGACCGTTCGTTCTTGCGCAAAAGCCATTTGAATGAAGTATCTAGACGAGTCTTAAGTAAGATCTTACGTCAGGCTGATAATGTTACCTGTAGTATTTAAAACCATATTGATTAGTGGCGTAATTCTGAAGATCTGAGATTTGTGTGTCCAATTGACCCGTTAGGTCATATTTATTCCTCAGGTTGTTTACTTGGTCAAGTTTTAGCACGATATATTGTATCTCTCCTGTCGGATAAAACCAATAATTTCCGGCGTTAACCATAATTGTACCTGATACAACTTTTACGCCTACTTGCTCTTGTCCAAGTGTTATCTTCCTTTTATAGCCCGATGATTGCTCGCGTTCCAATTCATTTTTAATTTCGGTCGTGTTTGTACTTTTATATTCGAGTTTTGTGGAGAATGAAACTTTGGCATAATATTCGGCTTCCACGCTTGCCTCATAAGTTTGTGCCTGCATTATTTCCGTCACGTTTCTATAAGCGTCAAATGTTTTTTGCCTTTGGTTATCGTAGGTTTCGAGCTCAGTTCCAGGTCCGTTGAAACCAACAATGAAACTAACATTTTTGACAACAACCTGCGACGGTTTATAATTTTCGACATACTTTATTGTTAGTTTATCTACAAACCTGTCTGCGTGAACTCCGATAGAGATGATTCGTATGTTGTTTTTTTGAACTCTTTTGTCCCCACCGCCACCACCGCCTTCTATGACTCGGTTCTTGTTGGTTTGGAATCTTATGTAATCAACGTATTTTCCGTAACTGATGGAGAAGGCACTTATATATTCGTCGTCACTCAATGTGATACCTCCTCTTTCCTCTCCTCCGTCGCCACCATACGCTTTGCCATTGATATTAATCTGGTCAATATATCTGTCCGCTTTTAACCCTAACGACGTTATGCTGACCGGGCTACTTGCAATGCCTCCGTTTCCGCCATAAGAATAAAAGAAAATTCCGGATTTGTATTGACCGCCAACATTAAAAGTACATCCGAGCAAAATGCCCAATATCCCCAGTAAAATGAACCTGCTCGTAAAGGAATGACATACTGTGTTGCGATGATTTTTCTTTAGATTCTGGGCAAAAGTTTTTTTGCCAAATAGATGAAAGGGTTGATTCATGTTTAAGTATTTTTATAAAGCCAAAAATAGAACAGCGTGATATGCAGATTATGTAAATAGTCGTGCAGAAACCGTCAATAGGAGAATATTTATGACTTGAATCATCGTCTATAAATCTCAGAATTATTCCAATCCTAATGAAGAACTTGTTTAGCTTTTTATTCCAACCATATAGAAACATAGTTTTCGCCATAAGCTAGGGCTGTATAGCACCGCACAGATTTTCATCAAAGATGAAAATACTATTGTTTTAGAACCAACAAGTTAAGCAAAACAGTAGCAAAATATACGCTTTCTACTGTTACCATGTGGTAAAATATGAAAAAGTCTAAAGTGAATCTAAATGGAACCAGCAATCAATTTTTGTAATATAAAATTGTTGCTATTGCGGATTTAATGAATGTTTATATACGTTTTTGATATTGCGAAGAAACATGTGGCTGATTTTTTCGTCATTGTGCGGTTTTTTGTTTCTCCATGAAGAGATGCCGCAAAAAAATGCAGTTTTTCTTGTCAGTATAGTTATATTTGGATGTCAGTTGACTATTCACCTCTAATTGAACAACATGGAATCCAGACGTGGTTTTATCCGCAATACTGCATTGGCGACAGCCGCATTACAAGTGGGGGCAGTTTCCAATATTTTTGCAAAAAGCAATACCAGTAAAGGCAAAAAAGGCAAAATGAAATTGTCGTTTATGCCGTACACTTTGGAACTGGCGCATGTATTTACATTAGCGACAAGTTCGCGTACTTCCACGCCGGACGTATTGACCAAAATAGAGTTTGACGGTTTGGTAGGTTACGGAGAGGCATCGATGCCCCCTTATTTGGGCGAAAGCATAGAGTCCGTCTGTTCTTTTTTGTCCAAAGTAGATTTGTCCCAGTTCAACGACCCGACGGAAATGGAAAAGATATTGGACTATGTGGACAATATTGCTCCGCTGAACAAAGCCGCAAAAGCTGCGGTGGATATTGCTTTGCATGATCTAGTCGGAAAAATAATCGGTCAACCTTGGTGGAAAATATGGGGTTACGATACTGGGAAAATGCCTGATACTTCCTACACAATAGGCATCGACAAACCGAACGTTGTTCGCCAAAAAACAAAAGAAGCCGCTCCTTACAAAATACTGAAAGTAAAACTCGGTCGCGATACGGACAAGGAACTCATCGAAACAATCCGTTCCGTTACGGACAAGCCAATATGCGTAGACGTTAACCAAGGCTGGACTGACCGAAACTTTGCGGTTGAAATGGCGCATTGGCTATCTGAAAAGGGAGTTGTCTTTATCGAACAGGGAATGCCAAAAGAAAGGGTAGAAGACAATGCCTACCTGACCGAGCATAGTCCAATACCGACATTTGCAGATGAATCTTTTCAACGTTTGCCTGATGTAATTAAATGCCACGGTGTTTATAGTGGCATCAATATTAAGTTGATGAAATCGACAGGCTTACGTGAAGGCCACCGTATGTTGGAGCTCGCACGAGCACTCAATATGAAAATAATGATTGGCTGCATGACCGAGACTTCCTGTGGTATTTCTGCAGCCGCACAACTGGCTCCGATGGTGGACTATGCAGACCTTGACGGAAATCTGCTCATTAAAAACGATGCTTTTTCAGGCATGAAAATAGTGGACGGAAAAGTAACGCTGAACGACAAGCCGGGTATTGGTGCTATTCCTACAAAGACTTTGAAATTTCCTTAGACACCTCAATACGTTGGAATATTGATGAACGTCGGGAGTTCATTTCGGATATTAAACAATATCTTGCGCTCTTAAAGACATCATTCAATATATTTTTAGCAAAGGGATTATGGTATTGATATTTACAAAGTTTTTGCATGAATTTGGGAGCTACCTGACGTTCCTGAAAAACATGTTTACCAAGCCCGAAAACTCCAAAATGTATTGGAAGGAGTTCATGCACCAGTGCATGGAGATTGCCAATGGAGCTTTGTTTATCGTGATTATCATTTCCTTTTTTCTTGGCGCGGTCATGACTATACAGACTGCATACCAGCTTGTAAGTCCATTGATTCCCGCTACGACAATCAGTATGATTGTCCGTAATACGTTGATGTTGGAGCTTTCCCCGACCGTTATCTGTATTGTATTGGCTGGTGTAATTGGCAGTAAGATGGCGAGCGAACTTGGCAATATGAGTGTGTCCGAACAGATTGATGCTTTGGAAATAATGGGGCTTAATCCGCGCAATTATCTAGTACTACCCAAACTGTTGGCATGTCTGTTGATTATCCCGATGCTGATTGTGATTAGTTGTGTCGTTGGTATCTGGGGTGGTCGTGTTGCCGGTGATATGATGGGCATTATTCCCGGAAATATCTACGATTTAGGTTTGCGTTCTTCTTTGGAGATGTTTGACGTAGTCTTTATGATATTGAAAGCGATTTCTTTCGCGTTTGTAATAGGTAGTGTTTCCTGCTTTTTCGGTTATAGAGTCAAAGGTGGTTCTTTTGAGATTGGCCGCGCTAGTACAACATCCGTTGTTGTTATTTGCATCATGATTTTGATATTGGACTACGTGATTTCTGCTATGCTGTTGTAATGAAAATTATTCGATATAAGATTAAAGGACCACAACTCTGTTAGTCAAGTCTCTTTGTTTTTAATATTTGTTCGAAATCGATATTGTCAAATTTCAGTTCCATTTGCTTGTGCTGTATGCAGTTGTTGACTATTATTGGAAATCCATTTATCTTTTTTGCATCCAACATTAAAACATAGTTCTTAGAGTGATCGAGACTTTCTTTTTGAAAAACAGCAATACCTCGGCTTGAATCTATCACATAAATAGTAAGAGGAGGAAATCTATCTCCGTTTAGTTGAAATTGATAAACGTTAGGAGCGGATTGTGATTGCCCGTTTATTTGATTGGCTATCGGACCCTCCATCGTCCAGTCTATGAGTGTCGAGTCATTGATGGAAACTTTATAGTTGCTCCCGAGGTCGCATGGTTTGTATAGATAATATTTTCCCTGATATTTATATAGGCTTACCCATTTGATAACAGGAATTTTAGGTCTTTCTTTTTTAAGAGAAATCCTATCCTCATGCAGTTGAAAAAGTGAATTGCTATACATTTCACTATCAAATTCGTCCATTTCAAAAAGACTTATCTTTCCATAGGCTTCACTGTTTTTGTTTTCATCAAAAAAGATGGACTGTTGCGTTCCAAGGATGGAATCCTTTTGTATAAACAATGTATCATTATTGGTAACAATACTTGGATGGCTATTGTTACACGAATAAAATAAAATCAATAGAGACGCTAATAGTGTTTTCATTTTGTCTGCTTTATGAATCTACTTCCAGTGACAATATAGTTTCGCCGTTTTTAGTCCTATGTATTTCGATGCCCGTTAAATAAAGGTCTGCGATGTCATGTCCCCAGATGCCATATTTTCCGTCTGTTTCGTTTCTGTTGTACAATCCTTCTCGCTTGTCTGAAGGGACAGTTTTTGTATTTGCCGTTTGTTCTTCTATATCGTAGATTTCGTGATATTTAGCGCAGATTTGAGCTGTCAATTCTTTTCTGGAAAAGCCTTTGCTATTGAATGTTTTCAGTTCGAATGTTGCAGGCTTTTTCAGAGGGTAATCAATCAATAGTTTTACGGACATATTGGACAGTACGATTGCATCGCCATCGATTATATTGGCAGATTCCGCTTCTCCTTTTTCGATACTAATACCATCAATAGTGCTTTCGTGGTATTTTTCCTGATATTCTTTGGATGCTTTTTGTTGAATGGTGATAGTGGAGATAGGCGTTCCAATATCGTCATAATTTTTTTCTGCTGCAGATTGTTCATGCTGTGCAATAATGTTGCTGCTGTCTTTTGCTGTTTGCTTGTTCGTATTGGGTTGGACGCAGCTACACAGCGCAATCATACTATAAATTGCGATTAATTTTGGTTTCATTTATTTAAATGTTTTTCTTTTGAATTTTCGCAGAACGCAAAAAACTATTTGGGTGATTTTCTGAGTTTGGCCTCATCGAGGTCAAGCTGGTATTCCAGATTGCGAATAGTAGTTTCGGGAAAAGAATCCTCTCGCCTGAACTTGCTGAGACAGTTTCTTTTTAACTCTATAAGTTCTAACATCATTTTGTTGAATTGCGTCATATTGGTAAATCTCCGCGATGCTTCCGATACGACGGGCTGTTCTTCGTTTTCTTCCACAATCTGAAAGTAGGCGTCACGCACGCGTTTGAAATTGGCGATGTTTTCAATTTCTTTCGGATAGTTTTCGTCCAGATAAGAAACAACTTGTTGCGCAATCTGCACATCAATGGAGCGCATCACGTCGGAACGATTTTCTTTTACCTCGATATTGAGTTTTTTGATGACGATTGGGAGTAGCAGACCTTGTATTACCAATGTAACCAATATGACTATAAATGTGATGAATAATATCAAGTTCCTGTGCGGAAACTCTTGTTGATTGGACAGATAATAAGGAACCGCCAGTGCGGATGCCAAAGACACAACGCCTCGCATACCACTCCATGCAATTATGAAAAGGGATTTCCATTGTTGTTTGTAAGTGGCGATGTATTTTCTGTCAAATCTTGAACGCAGTACTTCCATCGTGGTTGTTATTGGGAAAACCCATAAAAACCGGACTATAATTGCAACAGCCGAAACGAGCAAACCGTATAGTATCGCCTGCTTTAAAGAGTATTGACCTAGACCATCAACGATATCCGGTAGTTGCAGTCCTATTAGCATAAATACGACACCGTTCAAGAGGAAAACCATTGTGTCCCAAACGCTTGACATTTGCAATCTGGAATTATAGGTGAGTATTTCACGCGATTTAGAGTTCAGAAACAAACCTCCGAATACTACCGCCAATACGCCCGAAAATTCAAAACGTTCCGCAGTAAGATATGCTAGGTAAGGGAATATAAAACTTATAGTCGTGTCGATACTAGGTGTCGTAGGTAAAAAACGTAGTATTAAATAAATAATATAGGCAACTGCCAAGCCCACTACTATACCCATGCCTGCAATACGGAAAAAAGAAAGCGTTGCATTGCCCAAACTAAACTGGCTCGTCAATATGGCAGTTCTGGCAAAATTAAATACAACGAGAGAGGATGCATCATTGATTAGACTTTCTCCTTCTAGTATGGATTGTACGCGCCGCGGCACTTTTAATCCACCCAATACGGAAGTTGCTGCAACTGCATCCGGTGGCGATATAATACCACCTAAAAGGAAACCGAGTGCCAATGAAAAATTAGGAATTACAGCATGAGAGACCATAGCTACTGCCAAAGATGTAAATAGTACCAAACCCAATGCCAGCCTAAGTATGGAGCGTTTGTATTTGACGAGTTCAGTCCAGGAACTGTTCCATGCTGCTTCGAAAAGTAACGGAGGTAAGAATATGAGAAAAACAAGGTCAGGGTCTAAACTGACATGAATGCCTCGCGGCATAAAGCCCATTACCAGACCGCCAATAACCAATAGTATTGGATAGGAAACCTTCAGCTTCTGACTGACCATCGACAATATAGTCGTGATCATCAATAATGCCAAAATAAGTAGAAGGTTGTTGTGGATCATAGTTCATATTGCCAATTGGTAAGAGAC